>CAMOYN010000217.1 GCA_946630035.1 uncultured Lachnospiraceae bacterium | reverse complement strand
ACAGGGTGAGCAGCGTCAGCAGAATTCCCTGTTTTACATTCTCGCGGAAGGAGTGGAGAAAGGACCGGACGGCATATCCCTCATCCTGGTAGACAGATTTATGGATCGCATGATACAATGCTGCTGTGGAGGCTCCCAGAGTGATCACAGGGACCGAGAAGAGGAACCACAGGATGCTGAGAATTATGATATCCACACATTTTGACAGAAATCTCCAGACCAGATTGTCCGGATTAAACAGATGATTCATCTTGTCACTCCATGAAAAATCCCGCCTCAGCCGGCGGAAAATGATAACAGTGCTTTATAAGCATATGTCGATACCATCATAACAAACAGAAAACAGACTGTCAACGAAGCATAAAATTGAGATCGGAAAGAGGAAGCAGATGGAGAAGAGTATACAACAGAAAATCAAAGAGGACCTGGCAGCGATCTACATCGGAAATCTGAATACCGTGGAAGCGGATCTTCTGCTGCCGCTTTCCGGGGAGCAGGGAACCACCTTCACCTGGAATACGGGAGAGAGCCGTTTCATCGCGGCGGACGGTAAAGTCCACCGGCCATTGCACGGCATGGGAAACCGGAAGGTCCGGCTGACCGTGACCGGATCTCTGGACGGTGAAGAGGCGGAGCGGGTATTTGAAGCGACGGTGCTGCAGGAACCACGGGAAAATATCGTGAAGGAGATCCGCCCGGTCCTGATCTGCGGCGAGCCGGGAACCATTCCCTCCCTGCCCTCGGTCGTGGTGGTGACCTGTGAAGACGGCCGGGTCATGACCATGCCGGTACAGTGGGAAGAGATTCCCCCGGTTCCGGCCTCCGGTGAGATCCGGGTAAAGGGGGCGCTGGTGGAAAATACTACCGGCAGCGGACCGGCCGCATTCGCCGGAAAAGACCGCCTGGAGACCGGCGGCCTGTATCCGGAGGCGGTCATCCGTCCGGCGGAGGAGGCTCTGCCCCAGGGCCCGGCCGTATCCTGTGTCTACCGGCCCATGAAGGAAGTGCGCCTCACACCGGGATCGGTTTATTATGAAACCCAGGAGAGAATGAATGCCTATCTCCTGGCGCAGAACGACGATCAGATGCTGTACAATTTCCGGAAGGCCTGCGGGCTCTCCGTAAAGGGCGCCCCGCCCATGACCGGATGGGATGAGGACAGCTGCAAACTGAAGGGGCATACCACCGGACATTATCTCTCCGGCCTGGCCCTGGCCTATGCGGCCACGGGGGACTTCCGCTTCCGGAGGAAAATCGATTACATGATTTCCTCTCTGGCTGAATGCCAGGAAGCCTTCGCCCGGAGCGGAAAGGTCCACGAAGGATTCCTCAGCGCCTACGATGAGGAGCAGTTTGATCTGCTGGAAGTGTATACCAGATACCCTGAGATCTGGGCACCCTACTATACCCTGGACAAGATCATGTCCGGCCTGTATGATTGTTATACCCTGGCGGGAAATGAGCAGGCCTTCGCCATCGAGACGAAGATGGGAGACTGGGTATACGCCCGCCTCTCCCGGCTGCCCCAGGAGCAGCTGAACCGCATGTGGTCCATGTATATCGCCGGAGAATTCGGAGGTATGCTGGGGACCATGGTGAAGCTCTACCAGCTGACAGGAAAGAAGGAACATCTGAAAGCAGCGGAACTCTTCTATAATGAGAAGCTTTTCTATCCCATGGAGCAGGGAGTGGATACCCTGGAGGATATGCATGCCAATCAGCACATCCCTCAGATCATGGGAGCCGTGGATATGTACGCCGCCACTGGAGATGCCAGATACTGGAGGATCGGAAGTCATTTCCATGAATTCGTGGTAGAACACCACGCCTACTGTGTGGGCGGCGTGGGGGAGACCGAGATGTTCCACGCCCCTTACTCCACCTGCCGTTTCCTGAGTGACAAGGCCGCCGAGAGCTGCGCCAGCTACAATCTGCTGCGGCTGACGGGACAGCTGTTCCCCTATCAGATGGACGGCCGCCTGATGGATTACTATGAGAATACTCTGCTGAATCATATCATGACATCGGCCAGCCATACCACCGACGGAGGGACGACCTATTTCCTGCCCCTCGGACCCGGAGGCCGGAAGGAGTATTCCACGGAAGAGAATACCTGCTGCCACGGCACCGGTATGGAGAGCCGCTACCGCTTCATGGAGAATATCTACGCCGGCAAGGGCGACGATCTGTATATCAATCTGCTGGTTCCCTCCGAGCTGTCCGGGGAAGATTCCCTTTCTCTGGAAGAAAATGAGGAAGGAACGGTGACCATCACTCTGAAGAGCACCCTGGCCGGAAAACTCCACATCCATGTGCCTGCCTGGGCACAGGATTCTTTCGCGGCCTGCATCAACGGAAAGTGTGTATGGTCCGGCGGAAAGGCTGATCCGGAGGGCAAAGGTGCAGAGGAGGCAGCACTGAAGGACGGTTTCCTGGAACTGCCCGCGGGGATGACGGAGGGAACGGTCATCACGATGCAGCTTCCCATGTCGCTGCGCGTCATGACGAATACTTCCGATGCTTCTCTTATAAACGTTGCCTGTGGGCCCTACATCCTGGCCGGTCTGTCAGAGGAGACGGAATTCCTTCCGGCACCGGAACTGACGGATATTCAGAGAGAGACAGGAGACGTCTTCCGGGCAGGCTCCATGAAGATGATTCCCCTGGCCCGGGTGGATCAGGAAGCCTATCACGTATATTTCCGCCGGTAATGAGCTGCGGAACAGAGCAGAAGTTCTGCGTATATATTATAGAAGAAAACGAATCAACACGAGGGAGGAAACCTTATGGTTATGGGAAACGATAATTACTGCGAATGCCTGGTGCAGGCAGAACCCGATGGAAAGAACCGCCTGCTGACCATTGTCAGCATTATTGTGGCCGTTCTGTGTGCAGCGGCCGGTATGTTTGTGTTTCTGCCCGCCTGCATCCCGGCCATCGGCTGCGGCGTGTATGCCTGGTTTTGTTCCCAGAAGATCAACACAGAATATGAATACCTGCTGCTGGATCACGAGATCTCCGTGGACGTGATCTACAACAAGAACCGCCGGAAAAAACTGATGAATTGCCCGGTCAAGAAGATCGAACTGTTCGCCCCGGCCGACCTGGGCAAACTGGATCACGTAAAACGGCAGAACATCAAACTGGAAGATTATTCCACCAGAAAAGATCAGGACCGGCATTACCTCATGGTCTGCTCAAATGAGGGCGGGAAAATGGCCTTCCTCCTCACCCCGGGAACGGAACTTCTGGACAATTTCAGCCGGGAACTGAACCGCAACGTATTTACCCGCTGAACATCGGACTGAAGTCACGGGAATACTGCGTCAGAGATGGAAAAAATGCAGGAAACCTATTGCATCCTGCAATAGGTTGTGCTATAGTTATTTGGTCTGTGGAATTCACCCACAGATGCGGAGAGAATCCGCGCTCATACTATTCACGGGCGGTCAGAATCCGCCGGGGCGGTGCCCACAGGGGTTCCCGGCGCGGCTGTCCGGAAGAAAAAACTAAATGGAGGACAAAGACATGAGCGTAATTTCCATGAAGCAGCTGCTGGAAGCAGGCGTACACTTCGGACATCAGACCAGAAGATGGAACCCTAAGATGGCTCCCTACATCTACACCGAGAGAAACGGTATCTACATCATTGACCTGCAGAAATCCGTCGGCAAAGTTGACGAGGCTTACAATGCGGTCGCTGATATCGTAGCAAACGGCGGCACCATCCTTTTCGTAGGAACCAAGAAGCAGGCACAGGATGCCATTCAGCAGGAAGCGGAACGCTGCGGCATGTACTATGTTAACCAGAGATGGCTCGGCGGTATGCTGACCAACTTTAAGACCATCCAGAGCCGTGTTGCCAGACTTCGTCAGATCGAGACCATGAGCGAAGACGGCACCTTCGATGTACTGCCTAAGAAAGAGGTAGTAAAACTGAAGAAGGAATGGGAGAAACTGGAGAAGAACCTGGGCGGCATCAAGGATATGAAGAGAGTACCGGATGCCATCTTCATCGTAGACCCCAAGAAAGAAAGAATCTGTGTTCAGGAAGCCCATGCACTGGGAGTTACTCTGATCGGTATCGCTGATACCAACTGCGATCCGGAAGAGCTGGATTATGTGATCCCCGGCAATGACGATGCCATCCGT
>CAMOYN010000216.1 GCA_946630035.1 uncultured Lachnospiraceae bacterium | reverse complement strand
CCGTGAAGGTGGCCGGGGACAATTTTGACGAGGCCATCGTGAAATATATGCGCAAAAAGCATAATCTCCTGATCGGTGAGAGAACGGCCGAAGAGATCAAGATCAATATCGGCAGTGCCTATCCGCGTCCTGAGATCACTACGATGGATGTGCGGGGCCGCAATCTGGTGACGGGTCTGCCGAAGATACTGACGGTTACCTCCGATGAGATTATGGATGCCCTGAAGGAACCGGCGATGCAGATCGTGGAGGCGGTTCTGAATGTGCTGGAGCGCACTCCGCCGGAGCTGGCGGCCGATGTATACGAGAGAGGCATTGTCATGACGGGCGGCGGCAGCCTGCTGGCCGGTCTGGATGAACTGATCGAGGAGAAGACCGGGATCAATACCATGATCGCGGACGATCCCATGCGCGTGGTTGCCATCGGAACCGGAAAATTCCTGGAGTACCTGAAGTACAACAGCCCCGACGACTGATACCGGGGGATACAAAATGCCGGATTAATGCAGTGCCGGGATTCGGATGGGCGGGAAGCCCTGGAGGAATTATTAATATGCCAACGGTAAAGGGATATGTGGAGCATATCATTTATCGCAATAATGAAAATGGATATACGGTGATGGAGGTGCTCAGCGGAGAGGAGACGTACACTCTGGTGGGCACCCTTCCCAGCATCAGCGAAGGAGAACCCCTCGAAGCCGAGGGGTCTTTTGTTACTCATCCGGTCTATGGCGAGCAGCTGAAGGTGGAATCCTACCAGGTGACGGAGCCGGAGGACGCGGTCTCCATTGAGCGGTATCTGGGGTCGGGGGCGATCAAAGGCGTCGGTCCCTCACTGGCCCACCGGATCGTGAAGAAATTCAAGGCGGATACGCTGAGAATTCTGGATGAGGAGCCGGAGCGGCTGGCGGAGGTGAAGGGGATCAGTGAAAATGGTGCCCGGCAGATCGCCGTGCAGGTGGCGGAGAAGCGGGAACTGCGGCAGGCGATGATTTACCTTCAGCAGTTTGGCATTTCGCTGAATCTGGCTGTGAAAATATATGAGCGGTATGGTCCGGGAATCTATACGATGATTCAGACCAATCCCTATCAGATGGCGGAGGACATCCCCGGCGTCGGATTCCGGATCGCGGATGATATCGCCCGGCGCGCCGGCATCCAGACCGACTCAGACTTCCGCATCCGCAGCGGCCTGTATTATACCCTGATGCGCGCCCTCTCCTCCGGCCACGTGTACCTGCCGGAAGAGATTTTGCTGAAAAATGCGGCGGCGCTGCTGGAGGTTTCTTCGGAGGGAATGGAACAGCAGATCATGGATCTGGTTCTGGATAAACGCCTGGTGGTGAAAAATGTACAGACCGAGGAGGATCCCTTTGGGGCGCCGGCGGCGATGGAGGATGTCCTGGGATGGGATGACGCCCTGCCGATGCCGGATCCGAAGGGACAGGAAACCATCGTCTATTCTGCCATGTATTATTATATGGAAATGAAGACGGCCCGCATGTTGCTGGATCTGAATGTTTCCTTCCGCATTCGTCAGAAAAAACTGGAGGAGGCGATCCGCCGGGTGGAGGAGGAAGAGCAGATTGATCTGGACGATCTGCAGCGCTCCGCGGTGGCGACGGTCATTCAGAACGGCGTGTCGGTGATCACCGGCGGCCCCGGGACCGGCAAAACGACGACGATCAACACGGTGCTGCGGTATTTTGAAAGAGAAGAGAAGACGGTGCTCCTGGCAGCGCCCACCGGACGGGCCGCGAAGCGAATGACCGAGGCCACCGGGTGCGAGGCCCGAACCATTCACCGCCTCCTGGAGTTTAACGGGAAGCCGGACGAGACCCACGAGGACGATGAGAGCTACAAATTTGAACGGAATGAGAACAATCCTCTGGAGTGCGATGTGATTATCATCGATGAAATGTCCATGGTGGACATCAATCTGATGTATTCCTTGCTGAAAGCGATCGTACCCGGAACCCGACTGGTACTCGTGGGCGATGCCAGCCAGCTCCCCTCCGTCGGCCCCGGCAATGTGCTGCGGGATATCCTGCGGTCCGGGTGCTTCCCGGTGGTGGAACTGACGAGAATCTTCCGCCAGGAAGAAGCCAGCGACATCGTGGTAAATGCCCACAAAATTCATGACGGAGAGCCCATTGACGCAGGAAAGAGGAGCAAGGATTTTCTCTTCGTCCGGCGCTATGATGCCAACCATATCATCAATGCGGTGATCACCCTGGTGCGGGACAAACTGCCGGATTATGTCAAGGCAGACCCCTTTGAAATCCAGGTGCTCACACCCATGCGCAAAGGAATGCTGGGGGTGGAAAACCTCAATAAAATCCTTCAGGAATTTCTGAACCCGCCCTCCGACAAGAAGAAAGAAAAACAATTTGCCCACGCCATTTTCCGGGAAGGCGACAAGGTCATGCAGATCCGCAACAATTACCAGCTGGAATGGGAAGTGCGGGGACGATACCGGATCGCCGTGGACCAGGGAACCGGCATTTTCAACGGCGACATGGGAATTATACGGGAAATCAACCTCTTCACCGAGGAATTCGAAGTGGAATTTGACGAAAACCGTATGGTAACCTACTCCTTCAAACAGGCCGACGAACTGGAACTCGCCTACGCCGTCACTGTCCACAAATCCCAGGGAAGCGAATACCCCGCCGTGGTAATTCCCCTGCTCTCCGGCCCCGAAATGCTGATGAACCGGAACCTCATCTACACCGCCGTGACCCGCGCCAAAACCTGCGTGTGCATCGTCGGCCCCGTAGAAACCTTCCAGCACATGGCCGACAACACCAAAGAACAACGCCGCTACTCCGGCCTCGACCGCTGCCTGCGCGAAATCCAGGCAGGCGACGAAGACACCCCCGACTACCTCACAGGCCACCCCACCACCCAGCCCGCCACCAGGCAGCAGGACGCCTTCACCGAAGACGAAGAACAGTTCCTCATGGAAATGCTCATGCCCTGAGCCAGGCAGCCCACCCGCCATCGGGGACAGGTGCCATCGGCGGGCTCGGGCAGCCACCGCCACCGGGGCCGGCGGATCGCTACTGCGCAAAAAGGTAAGTGCTTTGCACCTTGCGTGGCGTGTCAGGAACGCGGAAGCATTCTTGATAACATGGACAGAATAAATGAGAGGGAGAATTCCGTGCTACATAATCTCAACAATCCCAAAATGCAATTATCCTCGAGAAAATCAGACTTAAAAGAAGCTATTCTGAAAAAATTCATTTCACAGGATAGAATATCCCAGGCGGCAGACGTAGTTCTGTCGCTTTTTTTTCCGCGAAGATGTCCGGTCTGTCAGGACATTGTGTGGCCGACCGGTGAACGGATCTGTCCCGGATGCCGTGACAAAATAGCATTTATCCGGGAACCGGTCTGTAAAAAATGTGGGAAAGAAATTTCAAACTGGGAGACGGAGTACTGCTACGATTGTGCCCGCCATCCCCGCAGCTTTTATGAGGGGATTTCCCTCATGCGCTACGACCGGGTGGGGCAGGCTACCATGCAGGGATTTAAGTACCACGGCCGCCAGGAATACGGTGCATATTATATAGAAGAAATACTGTCAAAATACGGAGAGAAAATCCGATCCTGGCACGCAGACGCCGTGATTCCGGTACCGGCCCACAAGAGCCGGGAGCGCAAACGCGGCTATAACCAGGCGGAAATTCTGGCCCGGGAACTCTCGAAGAGAACCGGCATCCCGGAACTGAAAAATGTACTGCTTCGGACGAAAAAGACAACCGCCCAGAAGAATCTCGGTGGGCGGGAGCGGTTTTACAATCTGCAGCAGGCAATGACGGTGAAGAACCGGCCTGAATGGGCCAAAACCGTGATACTGATCGACGATATCTACACCACGGGAAGCACCGCCGAAGCCTGCACCCGTGTACTCCTCTCCTCCGGGGTGAAAAGAGTCTATCTGATCACCGTGTGTATCGGAAGCAACCGCTGAAGGGGGACAGGGGGGACGAACAGTCACTTGACAGAATAAGGTGATAATTGATACAATAAAATAACAAAAAGCGTAAAAACGTGACAATATATCTCGTCCTATTCTCGGTGAGAATGTCGTCGGGATATAGTTTTTGGGAGGATGTGCCCTGAGGCAACAGATTCTTCGGGTTCAATCTCTGACGCAGGATACAAATCCGCGTCAGAGATTAAAGCCTCCGGCGGAT
>CAMOYN010000215.1 GCA_946630035.1 uncultured Lachnospiraceae bacterium | reverse complement strand
GCATTCCTCTCACGACTAAAGTCACGAGAATCCTGCGTCAGAGATTGAAAAATCCCCCGGATAATCCGAGGGATTTGTAATTGTCCCCTTCTCTCCTCAGTCCAGCTCAGCGGGTGGGGGATCTTTTAGCTTAGGCCTGGGATCCGGCAGGTCCTCCTGTTCAAAGAGGGTACTGTAATCGTAGGACGTGTAGATCTGCCTCTCCTTCTCTATATAATCCAGGTAGTTTTCCTGCGTCAGTAAGCCAGTGCCTTCCTTCATCCAGCGCAGGATCGATGAGCTGATCGTTTCGCCGTAATGGCGGGTGTCTTTGTAGTTGTTCAGATCCGAGGTCATCTCGATCATTGTATTGAAAGAATAGACCCGGATATTCTCGCATTCCAGGAGCTGTTCTATGACAAACTGCTCTGCCTCGGTCTGGCGGAAGATGGTGCCCCGGGAATAGATCCGCCCCCACCAGGCGGCGCTGTAGGGTGCCAGGTAGATGTAAAATGTCACATCCGGGTACTGTCTGGCGAGGGCGACCACGTTCTGCTGGATATTGTCCTCGATCACAGCTCTCGTCTCTTCGGAGAGGTGAGAATCCTGCACCGTTTCCTCGATGGGATCCATCTCTTCCAGTACATATTTCGGACCAAATTTCCCGTAATATTTGTACATCCAGTAACCGTAATGGTCAAAGTCTGTCACTCCGGCGGGTTCTCCCTTCAGCCAGCCCGCAATCATGGGAAGACAGCGGTCAAAGATCACATTCCGGTTAAACAGATACCGGACATCATCCAGGGGATTGCGGTTGTACAGGTACGTCGGGTATTCCCCGAGATCGTCCCGCAATTCGTCTTTGTCGTCCATGAATTTATTCATATCGAGACACCGGACCACCATCCGGGTGTCGGGATGGGTCTTAAGAGCCGTTTCCAGTCCTTCATTTACCTCCCGGAAACTGGCCCCTACATAGGGAATCTTCACAGAGTGCACGTCAAAGAGTGCGTCCAGCTCCGAGGTCAGGAAATTCTCCACCATGGAAGTCCCGGTGATCACCGCATCGTAGTCAAAATGTTTCAGGATCCCATCGTTCTGGTATCGCTGATTGTTCAGGACATAGGAAAAGGTCTGGTCCAGGGGACGGTGATAATGGAACAGCGGGTCGATCCAGGCGACCATGCCGCCGATGCATCCCAGCCCGGCCAGAATAATGATAAAATAGCTAATCAGCCAGTGTTTGATTTTCATGTTGACATCCTTCATTACACGCATTTACCGATAGATCCGCTTTGCATGGCATGCGAATCAGAAATTGAAATACAGAAATACGGATTCCCCGGCCAGGGTGACCACGGACCAGAGGAACAATCCTGCTGAGGCCAGCATCATCCGGCGGTTTTTCGGAAAATTCCGGCGGTAATTATTTTCAAATCCCAGGCACAGAAGGAAGGCTCCGATGATCGCCAGCAACGGCAGGATCCACAGACCGGCTCCCGCTCCCGCATCGATACCCAGCAGTGACAGAAGCCAGCTGATTTCCGGGAGGGCAAATCTGTCCAGCAGCTCCGGATTTACGGTAAGCTTCGTGAAGCTTACCATTTTTTTCATCAGCCGCAGCCACTGGCCGATGTTCTCGGAACGGAACAGAAGCCACAGGACGTTGACATAGAGAAAGGTCCCCGCCCAGCGAAGAGTCTTCGGGATTTTCCCATAGACATCTTCAAAGATCCGCTGCAGGACGGAGGCGATGCCGTGGAGGATGCCCCAGAGGATGAAGGTCCAGTTCGCTCCGTGCCAGATCCCGCTGAGGAGAAAAACGATCATGGTATTTACATAGGTCCGCGCCTTTCCCCGACGGCTCCCGCCCAGAGGGAAATAGACATACTGGGTCAGGAAGCGGGTCAGTGTCATGTGCCAGCGCCTCCAGAAATCCCGGATCGAATCCGCTTTGTAGGGAGAATCAAAGTTGATGGGGAGAGACAGATTGAACATTTTCCCGATGCCTACCGCCATGTCACTGTAGCCGCTGAAGTCAAAATAGATCTGGAAGGTATAGCACAACATAACCAGGAGGATATCCGGGGAGGAAACGACTTTGGTGTGGGCAAATCCCCAGGCCACCGGCCCGGAAAATGTATCCGCGAGAAGAACTTTTTTAAACAGCCCCAGGTTAAACCGAACGATGCCATCTGCCAGATTGTCGTAATTCAGGATCCGTTTTTCAGGCATCCGCAGCTGGGGAATGATCTCGTTGTGGAGCACGATGGGCCCTGCCACCAGCTGGGGGAAGAAACTGACAAAGACCACATATTCCCAGAACCCGTAATCCCGGGTCTGGCCACGGTAGGAATCAATCACATAGGAAACCTGCTGAAAGGTAAAGAAACTGATTCCCAGAGGGAGGACAATCTTCCGCATGGCCACCGACAAGTGAAACAGCCGGTTCATATTTTCAAAGAAAAAGTCGTAGTATTTGAAATAGAAAATCATCCCGATATTGAATACAACCCCCGCGGCAAGAAACACCTTTCGCAGGGTTTCACTCCGGCCCTCATCCGACAGGATCCGGGACAGGCTGTAGTTGACCAGCACACTGGCCCCCAGCACCGGCACATAGCGGATGTTGTTGTATCCATAAAAGATAAAGGACATCACCGCCAGGAAGATCAGAGCATACCGGTTTGTATGCAGACGGTTCAGGAAAAAATATCCGACGACCGTAAAAGGAAGAAAGGCAAATAAAAAGATGTAGGAGTTGAATAACATGGCAGATCTGTCACTTTCCGATTCTGTATCCGTTCTTTTTCACCCGAATGTCATGGGAATCCATGATTCATCTTGCGAGCAATCTTTATTATAATAGCATTCTGTAGAAATAATTGCAACCACCTCCCTTCTGTTTTTAATCCACTGTTAGATTAAGAAAACCCCGGACAGAGCCGGGGTTTTTCACTATATCAATCTCTGAGTCAGAATTCTCGTGACTACCGTCGTGGAATAATGGCTGCTTATTTCTTCATCCAGCCGGCGCCGGCGTTCCAGGCCTTACCAACCTTCTCACCGGTGACATAGTATCCGTTCTGGAACTGATCAAACATCAGGGCCTGCAGTTTGGCGGGATCTACTTTTCCGTTCTCGGAAAGTACGCTCTCTTCTGCTTTTACATTGACGATCTTTCCGACGATACCGGAGATATGGTCTGTCTCCACGAATTCAAGGAGTTCGCACTCCATAACTACCGGAAATTCTTCGATGATGGGAGCATGTACTTTATCACTTTTGACAGCATGGTATCCGGTTCTCTCAAATTTGTCATCCATCTTATTGCCGGAAGCGATGCCGAAGAAATCGGCCACATCCATATGATCCTTATCTGCGAGGGCCACGGTAAAGGCCTTGCTCTCTTTGATATTGAGCCAGGTTTTCTTTCCTTCACCAATAAAGAGAATAACCTTGTCCATGTCACAGATCTGGCCCCAGGCCACGTTCATGACATTGACCTTTTCATGCTCATCGTATGCAGCCACCATCAGCACGGGCATGGGATATACAGCCTGTACAACGCCTAAATCTTTCTTCATCTTTAAAACCTTCCTTTTTAAAACTTACCTTTGATGTTTCCCTTTGCGAAAAATCCGAAGTCTTTTCGCAGTAATTGATTTTTTACGTTTTTTATGATATCATATGGTTGCGCAGATATCAAGTACCCACATTTACGCCATGTACTTACTTATATGTAAGTGTGATCGACTATTATGTTCATGCAAAAATTGCAGAAAGCAGGTAATACCCTATGGAATCCAAGCGAATCGAAGAAGCGGATTTTGAGGAAACAGGCTATAGTTATACCCTCTCGCTCATATCCGGGAAGTACAAGCCGATTATTCTTTATTGCCTGATGGAGTATGAACCAGTACGTTTTAATGAGATGCAGCGATATTTAAAGAAAATTGCAGATAAAACGCTGAGCATGAACCTGAAGGAGCTGGAGGCGGATGACCTGATTGTCCGGAAAGTATATCCTCAGATTCCGCCGAAGGTGGAATATTCCCTGACAGAACGAGGCCATTCCCTCGTAAAGGTATTGGATCTTCTCTGCGACTGGGGGATGGAAAACCGCCCCAGCGCCAGATCAGATAGGAGGTGAACAGGTTGGGAGCCTTTTTGAAAGGCAGCTTGGAACGGATCTCTTTAAGAAACTATTCACTATCATCCTGAC
>CAMOYN010000214.1 GCA_946630035.1 uncultured Lachnospiraceae bacterium | reverse complement strand
TGACCAGAAGCAGGCTGATCTGGGGGATATAGGTGACCAGAAGCAGTACCACCAGGCAGGCCAGAATCATCGGCACCACCGCCCGGGAAATCATGGGAAGGGTGATGTGATAGTATTCGTCCTTGCCGGAGAACAGCGATTTGGCCTTGTCCTTTACCTTCAGTCCCATGGCTACGAACAGATTGACACCTACCGGAGGCGTTACCTGCCCGATGGCCAGGTTCACCGTCGCCACGATACCGAAGGCGACCATGTTGTACCCCAGAGCCCGTGCCACCGGCATCATGATCGGGATGAAAATGTACATGGCCGAGTTGGCATCGATGAAGCATCCCGCGATCAGGAAGATGATATTAACGATCAGCAGGAAGACATATTTGTTGGCGGATACATTCTGCAGTAGCGTGGAAGCCGCCGTGGAAATGCCGAACAGGGTGCAGCAGTAGGAGAAGAGGGATGCGGAGGCAACGATCAGCATGATACCGCCGGTGGTCTTCGCCGAATCAATAAAAATGAACAGCAGATCTTTGAATGTTACGTCCTTGTAAATAAACAGAGCTACGATCAGTCCGTATACCACGGAGACAGCCGCGGCCTCGGTAGGAGTAAAGATACCGCCGTAGATACCGCCGAGGATGATGACCGGCATCAGCAGGCCCCAGAAGGCATCCTTAAAGCTGTCCCAGCGCTCCTTGCCGCTCCGTTTTTCATGGGCCGGCTGGATGTGATTCTTGTTCGCTTCCCGGAGCACCACGAAGGCCAGAGCCAGGCCCATGAGGATACCGGGGATGATACCCGCCATGAACAGATCGCCGACGCTGTCGCCGGTGATGGAGGCATAGACGACGAATGCGATGGAAGGCGGGATAACGATGGCAATGGAGCTGGCGGTGGCCATCAGCGCCTCCGCGAAGGGCGCGGTAAATCCGGATTCAATCATGGCCGGGATGAGAACCGCTCCCAGGGCTGCCACGGTGGCGGGACCGGAACCGGAGATGGCACCGAAGAAGCAGGCCACGATGACGCACACGATAGCCATGCCGCCCTTTTTGTGACCGACCATGTCATCGATGAAACGCACCAGACGGGTGGAAATACCGGCCTTCGCCATGATATTGCCGGACAGCACGAAGAAGGGAATGGCCAGCAGCAGGAATTTGGAAATACCGGTGTAGGTATTCGTAGCAATAATGCTCAGATTCAGACTGGAAAATTTGCTGACGAAATGGGAGGCATACCACACGGTCAGCGCAGAGCTGAGGCCGAGGCAGATCGCGATGGGCATGCCGATCAGGAGCATGACGAAAAAGGAAATGAAAAGAATTGCGGTTATCATTCGTGGGTTTCCTCCTTCCGGCAGCAGAAGTCAAGACAGTTTTCAATGAAATGAAGGGTCAGGGAAATGCCTCCCACCACCACAAAGCCCCAGAAAATGGTCTTGGGAATGTGCAGAATCGGGCTGTAGGTGTGATCTGCCTGGATCCGGCCGACGCCCTGCCAGGTAAGGATAAGGGAGTAGATCACACACAGTACCGTGGAGATGACATGGAGTATTTTCTGCGTCTTTGGACTCACATGATCGGGGATCAGCCCCAGATTGACCAGACCACCGTCCCGGGCCGCTACACCCGCCGCCAGCAGCGCGATCAGAACGAAGACCGCAATGACGATTTCTTCCGTAAATCCCCAGGAATGCTGGAACACTTTACGGGCGATGACATTACCGAAGGTGAGTACCAGTACCAGCAGCATGGAAATTGCCAGGACGATATTCTCGATCCATGTCACCACATTCATGATGCTCTTGAACATTTTCATACAGTTTCTCCTATCTGGAAATATTTGGGAAAAGAAAAACGCCGTATCCTTCCCCAAAGGGACGAATACGACGATCCGCGTTACCACCCTGATTCTGTGACGACCGAAGGGAACCTTGCTGTCAGATCCTGACAGGTTCGACCGATCCGTGCTTCACACAGCGCTCATGATTCCGATATCGTGGAATCACTCCGCCGGATACTAACGGCCCCAGCCCTCGCATCCGGTTCTCCGGGGTGATTTTCAGAAGGAACGTCCGCTGTCTCGCACCCGCCGACAGCTCTCTGAAGAACCGGAAACTTCCTACTCTCCCCATCACAGAACATGAAATATTTAATTGAGATAAAAGATGTTCCAAAAAACGAAATTAAAGCAATTATAGTAGTGCGGTTTTGAAAAGTCAAGTGCTTTATCACGTTAATGGATGTAAATGACAATCGGGAAAAGGACAGCCAGGGTTTTCTCTCCCCTTGACAGAAAAGGGAACTAGATGTATCATATAACTATATGAAGTAGTTTTGAAAACTATATGAGATGGAGGTGACATTACGTGACAGACGGCGGATATGTGATCCGGATCATCAAAGACCCGGGAAGTGCGATTACCCATTTTATTGCTTTTATCGTAACCCTTCTGGCGGCAGCTCCGCTGCTGGTGCGCACGACTCTTGCCTGTGGAGAACTATCCGTGGTGGGCGCCATGGGAATCTTTCTGGCATCCATGCTTCTGCTGTATGGAGCCAGTGCCGCCTACCACACCTTCGATATCAGTGAGCGGGCCAACCGGATCCTGCAGAAGATCGACCACATCATGATTTACATCCTGATCGCCGGGACCTACACGCCGGTGTGCCGGATTTCCCTGAAGGGCCGGGTCGGTACCCGGCTGCTGCTTCTGGTCTGGGGCATTGCGCTGACCGGAGGGATCATCAACAGTCTGTGGATCTCCTGCCCGAAGTGGTTCTCGTCCATGATTTACATCGGCATGGGGTGGGTGTGTCTGCTGGCCATGCCACAGCTTCTGGCGTCTCTCAGTCTGCCTGCCTTCGGGTGGCTGCTGGCCGGAGGGATATTTTATACCGTGGGAGGGGTGCTCTATGCCCTGCGCCGTCCCGCCTTCGAACTCCGTCATCCCCGTTTCGGGATGCACGAAATATTTCATTTATTTGTCATGGCGGGGAGCTTTTGCCACTATATTGTCATGTTTTTCTTCCTGATTTGACATAAGTTTATTAAAAATATACTACAAAAATATAAACATCTATATGTGTAGTAATTAAGAATTCCTTAAATCCGGTGTAAGACTTGACGGACTAAGCCACAAAATATATAATGTGATAATACAAGGCTTAAATGTAACCGCCTGATTAGCAACAGTCAATGTATGATTCACATTATAAATGGATTATTCGAAAATGGGAGGTATACGAATGGAAAGAAAAACCTGCCCGAATTGTGGCGCTCAGATCCCTTCACTGGCCGGTTATTGTCCGGAGTGCGGAGCGGAACTGAGAGAAAGAACCTATGAAAACCCGCGTCGCACCGAGCCTGTCCGCGACCTCGAGGAAGACGATTTTATTCCGCTGGAGGCGGAGGAGGATTTCGACGATCCTCTGGCAGGAGCAGAACCGGAAGAAGAGGTTCCCGTGAGAGCTGCCCGGTCTTCCGGCGCGCAGCGCAGAAATCTGCGGGAGGAAGACGAGGATCTGTATCGTGACCGGTCCGGATCCGGAAAACTGGTACCGGTATTTGTTATCCTGTGTGGTATTCTGCTGGCCCTGATCGGCGTAGTGGCCTCTCAGTTCCTTAAGAGAAGTACCCGGACGGTGGTGAATGATCCTTCCCCGGCTTCTCCTTCCCAGCAGGAACTGGTTCAGACCACGGCAGAGACGATAGATTCCACCGTTGCTCCCGTCGGCACCACGGTAGCCCTGGAGACGGAGACGATGGAAGAAACTCTGGAGAGCAGCATGGAGGAGTCTACGGAGGAGACCAGCCCGGCTGAGACGACGGCAGAGGAGACCACGACCGAGGAAGAAACCACCACGACGGAGGCACCGACCCAGACGACCACAGCGGATCCGTTGGCGGATGCCGTACCGATGTATACGACCACTTACCTGAATATGCGTTCCTCCGCCAGCACGGACAGCTCCGTACTTACGGTAATCCCGGAACTGGGAGAGATCCATGTGATCGGCCGGTCCGGTAACTGGTATGAGGTGGAGTACAACGGACAGATTGGCTATGTCAGCAGCAAGTATGTAGCCGACAGCCGGTCCGAGGCCAGAAGTATCCAGGAGTCCCGGGAAGAGGAATCCCGCAAGGAGTCGAAGGAAGCAGAGTCCCGCAGACAGGAGTCCATCGAGGAGTCAAAGAAAGCCGAGTCCAAGAAGGA
>CAMOYN010000213.1 GCA_946630035.1 uncultured Lachnospiraceae bacterium | reverse complement strand
ATGATGCCAGCCATGGTTCGAGAGCACATGGCGGACGTGAACCGGATCCATATCGTGCTCCGAGGCGAGGGTTTCAATGATCTCCCGGTCATAGTAATCCCAGCCCAGATAATCCGAGAGACGCTTGCCCAGCTCACGTCCTCCACTGCCAAATTGTCGGCTAATTGTAATAATCCGCATCTTAATACCACACCTTCCTGACTGCTTCCCTGCTGACCAGAGACGATTTACCATCTCCGCCTGATCACTGCCGCTTGGATCTATATCTGCTATCTGGCGGTCTGTTTTCTCGGCAGGAGAACCTGCTCCAATGCATCTTCTTTCAGATCCTGTCCGATCACCACCAGCAGGCCTCTTTTGATATCCTCCGCCGCCGGTCCGATCTGACGATCCTGGCGTGTGCAGTTGACGACATACCAGTTCTTATCCAGATCCTGTATAAAGCCTTTCACCCGGAGCACCTCGCCGAAGATATCCTCCGCGAAGAGCCGGTCGACCCGTTTTATAAGATCCGGAAGATCCTCACATTTTCCTCCCAGCATGGCAGACGAATAGACATCGCTGTGGTTCATAAACATGCGGATATGATCCACATGTCTGTATCCCGCGTGAAGAATCCCTTCAAAATCCTCCTCCGTGAAATCTTCCCAGTTCTTCCGGATGATCGGCGGCATATGGGTGTCTTCGGCCCTGACATCCTTCACCAGTTTTCGCAGGCCGGCCTCCACCTCATCCATATCCGCTTCCGTATGAAACTGAGATTTACTGAGGAGAACCACACCGGAAGCCAGAAGCTGGGTGCACATCAGATACCGGGTTTTATCTCCCAGATCTCTATCCCACACCGCATCGGTGATCATGATAATATTACCGATCTCGCAGTTTCTGGCTACCCCCGGGTTATTCATCACCGTGAAAAACTCATCCACATCATAGATGCCGGAGGGCTCCACCAGAATCCGGTCATAGCCATTCTGCGCCGATTCAATCAGAAATCTCTTAAAACTGTCCAGTCCGGTGCAGCACATGCACTTGCCCGCCAGACTGCTGATATCCTCCAGATCCGCATCCAGCAGACGTCTGTCCACATCCACGGCACCAAATTCATTCTCGATAATATGTACTTTTTTCTGCCCGATCCACTCCAGGTATTTCAGGTAATGCTGCATAAAGGTTGTCTTGCCAGCTCCCAGAAACCCTGTGATCAAATCCACTTTAACCATGTGTCTTTCCCCGTATTACACCATCATTTTGTAAATATTCGTGCAGTCTTCTTCCGTAAGGGTAACAAAACCGGAAATGGTGCCATCTCTTCCGTCACCGCGGCAGAGTACCCGTACCAGTTCAGGAATATCCTCTTCCTTCGCGCCGAGTTCTGCAAAATTCTTCGGCATGCCGATGGAGATCAGGAAATTCTGCAGAGCCTTGATGCCCGCCTTTGCGGTCACCTCCGGATGAGCGAAATCCATGGGGCAGCCCCTTTCCATTATTATACATAGTTGGCCCCAGAATCCTATGATAGTGTGCTTTTCACCCGGAACCAGTAGGTATACTCCTGAGAAAATCCCAGGCTCTCGTAAAGATCGATCGCCGGCTGGTTGTCCGCCAGCACCTGCAGATAAGCCCGTCTTGCCCCGGCCTTTGCCCCTTCCCTCAGCAATGTCTCGCAGATCCGCCGGGCCATTCCCTGTCTCCGGTATTTCGGTTTCACATTGATGGCATAGATTCCGATATAATCTCTGTCCAGAATCCCCAGCCCCGTGGCGACAATGGTCTCATTTCTGCGGATATACACACACCGCACATCCTTAGGGATAGCCGCATACATGGAAGGAACGATCTTCAGATGGGTCACCGTGGCGTTCCCTTTGATCGCGAAAAGCGCATCGATCCACTCATCCGGGATCCGGTTGCGGATCGTCATATCCCCTTCCCGAATGGTGGTAAAAGAAGTTTCCGATCCAGTCTCCGAGGATGATTCAGAAAACGCCAGACACATCACATGGGTGACATTCTGCTTCTCATAGGAACGTTCTTCCAGAAATGGTTCCAGCGCCGGTTCATTCAGCGGCGTAATCTTAAAGATACACGGCGTCTTCCAGCGGCGGTAAATATCCTCACAATAAGAAACTTTCTCCTCCAGCGGAAGCAACGATATCCCAAACTGCTCCACGCAGTTGGTCCTATGGGTATAAAAATAAGAGAACCGCAGAATCCAGCCGTCATATAGCTGCATCTGGTGAGAAGGCCACGCATTCAGCGACAGGTCTTCGATGATCTTAATGTCCGATTTTTTCATATATAGTTTTCCCCGTATAATTGACCACTATTTATTCCCATTCAGAATTCCTATGATCCTGGCATTAATGATCCTGGTATTAATGATACTGGCACTAATGATTCAGGATCTTCGCGAAAGCCTTCTGATATTCGGTCTCTTCCGTCTTCACTGTCTCTCTGTATCTGAAAATATCCTCTTTACTTACCACCGTGGCGGATCTCCATATCAGATTCCCCGCGGCTTTCTCCGTCTTAAGAACGATCTGCCGGTAGGCCGGGCCGAGCATCAGCACCTCCCGCATCTGCTCCCGGGAAAGAAGTCCGCTGGACAGAATCCCGAAGGTGTTGTAAATCGTATCGTTTGCAATCGGCCCAAGAATAATATCCGCCTCGGGGAAGGCATCCCTTTTCCCGGCACGGTTATCCATAATGTACTCAAACCAGGCCAGATCCCGGTCCAGGGTGCGAACGTTCAGACCATCCAGCGTAAGATCATACTGATTGACAAAGGTGTCGCTCCCCTTGCGCTCTCTCGCCCAGCGGAAGGAAAACTCCCGGTCATCCGTCATATAAAACCCCTGCCCGAAATCGGCATTCTTCCTGCCATAATGAACATCCGGGTTCCGGATTTCAGAAAATCCCGTGTGATATACTATCATATTTATCCCCTGCACTCCAGATTTTTTCCAGACACAATGACAAATACATACTTACTTTAGAATATTTCCTTTAAAGTACTTCCTTATAAACTCTCAGCACATTTCTGCAGTACATGCCTTCGACTTCCTCATGGGTAAATCCATGAGCCAGGGCAGCCTCCGCCAGTTTCTGTATCTGAGAAGCATCTTCCATCTCCAGATTCTTATAGGGAATCCCGTCGAAATCCGAGCCGAGGGCGATCACTTCCCGTCCTCCCACATCCATGATGTGCCGGGCATGACGAAGAAGCGCTTCACAGCTGGTATAACAGAGATCCTCCGCATCCGCCTCCATCACAAAAGACGGGCAGAAATTCAGACCAATCACACCGCCGTGCTCTCCGATGGTGCGGATCATCTCATCCGTCAGATTCCGCGAGCAGCCACACAGAGCCCGGGCATTCGAATGACTTGCCACAAAGGGTCCCTTCACGAGGGCCGCCACATCGTAAAATCCGTCATCGGACAGATGGCTCACATCCGGAAGAATCCCCAGTTCCTCCATACGCAGCACGGCCTCTTTCCCGACCGGCGTCAGCCCCCGGCCACTCTCCGGCCGGAACCGGTAGAAATTCCGGAAATCCTTATCCACCCCGTCCGGGAACCGATTCGGAAATCCCAGCTCATTCACATAGTTCCAGGTCACCGTCATCATCCGGACACCCGCCTCATAAAGCGTATCCAGCCGGCTGACCTCGCCATGGATAATGCCGCCCTCCTCCGTCGTCAGAAGCGCCGACATCCTCCCACTCTTCCGGTTCGACTCAATATCATCCCAGCAGAAAACCTGCCCGATCTGATCCGCATTCGCCGCCATTTCCTCCCGGAACACCCGGATCATCTCCGTCACCTGAAACCAGGGATCCACATACTCCGAACCCGCCCCCGGTTTCGAAGCCGGCAGATGCATATCCGCATAAAGCGCAAAATTCTGCAGGAGATACTCCCCTTTCCTCATCTTATTCAGGTCAATATGCAGCGGCTGCGCCGCCTTTCCGGAATCTTTAAGAGAAATACGTTCCCCCCGAAGCTCCGAAAGCCAGATCTGAGATATCGTATCACAATGAAGATCTACTGTAAACATATAATTTTCCTTATTGCGCGGCTGCGATCCGCCGACGCCTTGAATCTCTGACACAGTATTTCATCTCGTAAGGATACGCACGTGTGCGGTGCAGAAGGTGCCATACGGCACCCCGCACACGGCGCGCAAGACTCGCAAGCGAGTCATCAAGAACGCCTCG
>CAMOYN010000212.1 GCA_946630035.1 uncultured Lachnospiraceae bacterium | reverse complement strand
TAGAAACGGCAGGTAATGCAGGACATATAGTCAATACGGGAGGGATCGGTAAAACAGAAGCTGCAGAAAATACAGGAGATACAGGAAATTCCGGTAACGCAGGGGCGGCATTTGAGAATGCAGAATCTCTTGACACAGGGAATGCCGGGAGTCTCCGCCGCCACAAGCCTCCCCTCTACGGTTGTGCCTTTAACGGTGCGGCCAGCGTGGCGGTTCATATCAATGATGCTCTGGTGATCGCTCATGCTCCCAAGGCCTGTGCCTTCTATACCTGGCAGAATATCAGTTCTCCGGGACGGAGAAATCTGTTCCAGCGAGGAATTCTGGTGCCTTCCGCCCTGGATCCGAATTTTGCCTGCACGGATATTACCCACGCGGAGGCGGTATTCGGGGGACTGGAGCGGCTTCGGGAGAAGGTGCAGGAGGCTCTGGATGCCGGCTGGAAATCCGTCATTATCCTGAGTTCCTGCGTCAGCGGGATCATCGGGGATGATATCCGTCAGCTGGAAAACATGAGTACCTCTTCGCAGCAGGTGATTGCCGTCCACACCGACGGAGATATCGCCGGCGACTATATGGAGGGGATCCGCATGTGCGTCCGCCGATTGGCGGAGGCGCTGATCGATCCTTCTGTAAAACCTTCCGGCCGGAGGATCAATCTGCTTCACGAGACGGGGATCAATGTAAATAAAGAACGGAATTTCCGCATCCTTGAGGATATGCTGAAGGCTCTGGATATTTCCGTCCACTGCCGTTTCCCCGGGGATGCCCTGACGGAGCAGGTGAGGACGATGGCAGCGGCACCTCTGAATGTGCTGGCTGTGGAAGACGAAGACGGGCAGAAGATGCGGCAGTGGCTCACCGAGGAATATGGCCTGACGTTTATGGAAGAACCCCTTCCGGTGGGAGTGCCTGCCACGGCGAGATGGCTGCGGAAAATTGCCGCTTTCTTTGACCATGGTGACACCGGCCGGGCGGAGATTCTGATAAGGAAAGAAGAGGAAAAATACCGGCGGGAGATCGATCGCCTGAAACCGATACTCGCAGGAAAATCCATCTTTATCACCACGATCAATGCGAATATTGACTGGCTTCTTTCCGTCCTGACGGACCTGGGGATGGATATCCGGAAGATTGCAGTGATGAATTATCTCAGAACCGAGATTCACGTCAGTGACACGCCGGAGAAATATCCCATCGATCCCGAATTCCCCTGGCAGAATCTTCTGGAGTGCATTCAGAGGGAAGATCCGGATCTGGTGCTGTCCAACTATGTCACTCAGATCCCGGGATGTCATGCCGTGTTTGATGCCATTCCCATGTCGCCGGTCACCGGCTTTGACGCGGGGCTGGCCGCTGCCAGGCGCTGGGCGGAGCTGATGGAGAAACAGAGGGAAGGAGGATGGCGGCGTGACAGAGAACTGTACGAGAAGTATTACTCCTGACAGCATCACCGGAATGATCTTTGCGGCAGAAGGCATCGATCATGTGGTGACCCTGCTGAACGGCCCCATGGGCTGTAAATTCTATCACAGCACCACTTCCCAGTTTCTGGCCGTACGTCCGCCTCTCTATCTGCCCTCCGGGGAAGAAGGGAAGAAGGTACCGGTCAATTATCAGTACCTGGACAACTGGTTTTTCCGGCAGTCCCGGGTTCCCTGTACATGGCTGGACGGAGAGGATTATATTTACGGAACGGCAGATCAGGTGAGAGATGCTCTGATCTATATCCGTGAGAACCTGTCCCTGGATTTGATGGTGATTGTCAATTCCCCCGGAGCCTCCCTGATAGGGGACTCTCTTCCGGAGCTGGTGTATTCCCTCATGCCGGACGTCCCGTCGGTTGTTATGGAATCCCCCGCCTATTCCGAGAGTTTCGGAGAGGGTTACCAGAGTTTCGGCCTGGCGCTGTTCCGGCAGGCAGGGGAGAGAATTTGGAGAGAAGGCAGGGATCATCCGGGTACACTTACCGATGCAGCGGTACGGGGTGCCGGAAAGAAGGTCAATATCTTAGGCTTCTCCCTGTGGCAGCGCTACGCAGAGGGGGATAAGGAGGAGATCATCCGTATCCTCCGGGAGATGGGAGTGGGAGTAAACTGCTGTCTCTTCTGCGGCTGTTCCATGGAGGAGATCCGGCAGCTTCCGGAAGCAGATCTGAATCTGGTTTTCTTCCCGGAAAGAAGTCTGGAACTGGCAGAAGAACTGAAAACCCGTTTCGGTACGCCTTATTACCGGCCAGAGACACTTCCCGTGGGTTTTGATGCTACGGAAAAATTCATAGAAAAACTGCAGTCCCTTCTGAATCTTCCGGATACCGGAAGGTCAGTACTGGAAGAATGCCGCCGGGCCCAGGCCCGGGCCTTCGCCGGGATTCGCGGGATCCACGAAATCAGCGGCCTCCCCGAGGGCTGCCGCTTCTCCATCGAAGGCAATGCATCGGAAGTCCTCGCCCTGGGAACATTCCTCACGGAATATCTGGGGATGATTCCGGATGTACTGGCAGTCACCGAAGGGAAACTGGAGGAGAAAGAGAAAGTCCGTCTGGGAGGCGAAATCCCGTTCCGAAAACCGATGGAAGAAACCGGAGCAGAACTGATTTTCGGGAATGCCAATACCATCGCATTGCTTAAAAGCAGGAGAGAAGCATTCTGCGGAATCGAGATCAGCCATCCCGGAATGGGATACACCGATCTCATTCCCAAAACCCAAATGGGAATCAGAGGAAGCCTGTTCCTGACAGAACAGGTACTCAACGGACTCATGTCGAGAAGCATATAAGAAAAAGTGTAGCGATTGGTTTGACAATGGATGAGTAAAAGAGATCATATCATACTGGTAAGGAGGTTGTTGCTATGGAAAAGAAGTACAATATCTGTCTGGACATCGGCGGGACAAAGATTTTGGGAGCCATTTTCAACGAGAAGGATGAGATCGTTTACCGCTTGAAGAAAAAGACAAAGTCGGAGGGAGACTCTTCGGACAATGTGGAAAGTGTGATCATCAAAGTTGTGGAAGAGATGATTGCGGAATCCGGCATTCCGAAGGAGCAGATCCACGCGGTGGCGGCGGGGGCTCCCGGTGTTATCGATCAGGATGCAGGAATCGTGCTTTTCTCCCCGAATCTTCCCTGGAGGGATTATGACATCAAGTCTTCCATTGAGAAAAAGGTGGGAATTCCATTCTACATCGGAAATGATGTAAATATGGGAGTGCTGGGAGAGTACAAATTCGGTGCCGGCCGCGGCCACCAGCAGGTGATCGGATTCTTTATCGGAACCGGTATGGGCGGCGGCATGATCCTTGACGGAAAACTGTTTACCGGGTATAAACATAAAGGCGCTGAGTACGGCCATATGGTGCTGGAACCGGAAGGGCCTCTTTGCAATTGCGGACAGCGTGGCTGCCTGGAAGCCCTCTCCAGCAAACAGGGGATGTCTGCCTATATCCGCGAGCAGGTAACCCGGGGACGGAAGAGCATGATGGCGGATTATGTTACAGAGGGTGTATTTAAGAGCAAAGCTCTGAAGAAGGCTCTGAATGCAGGAGATGCGGTGGCTACTGAGGCAGTAAATCGTGCCTGCCACTATCTTGCCATCGCCACCGGCAACATGATCAACACCATCAGCCCGGAAGTCGTAGTCTACGGCGGAGGCGTGGTGGAAGCCACCGGCGACCTCTTCGTGGATAAGATCGCAGCGGAAGTGGACCGCTACTGCATGCCCTCGATCCGCACCACCGTGGAACTGAAGGCGGCCGCCCTGGGGGATGACTCTGTGATCTACGGAGCCCTGGCCCTGATCGAAGAACACTGATATGAAAATGTTTTCTGGCGGACACCAGATTAAGGGAGAAAGAATTGTGAATACAGCTGGACAGGGAATCTGCTATATTATAGGTGCCGGTGTCTTCGGGGATGGGGTGCCGTCCCCGGCATCGGAGGATCTGGTGATCGCTTGCGACAAGGGATTTCAGGCCTGCGAGGAGCGGGGCATACGGGTGGATCTGGTGATTGGTGATTTTGACTCACTGGGATTTACCCCGAAGCACGATCATGTGATTGTTCTGCCGGTGGTGAAGGACGATACCGATACCCGGGCGGCGGCTCTGGAAGGATGGAACCGGGGATACCGCAGTTTTGTGTTCTATGGCGGTACCGGCGGACGCATTTCCCACACCATTGCCAATATTCAGATGATGTCGGATCTGGTCTCTCAGGGGGCGGAGTGCCGCATGATCGGA
>CAMOYN010000211.1 GCA_946630035.1 uncultured Lachnospiraceae bacterium | reverse complement strand
ACAAGATCAAAGCCAAATGTGAAGAGCTGGGCATCAACTTCATCGATGCTACCGCTCCCGATCCCACATCCGATGCCGGTGTTTCCGGTGCTCAGATGTTCATCCTGGAAGATGTTCCGAAGATGGTAGAGCAGTACGGAGTTGACACTTGCTTCTTCTCCACCAACTGCGCTATGCAGCCTCCGCTGATCGAGGCAGTTCATGATGCAGGCGCTTACTATGCACTGCCTTGCTGCCCGAGCCCTTACCATGGATTCCCCAATGCTCTTGGTATTGAGAGCCCTGAGGATCTGGTAAATGGTCTGCAGACCACCATCGATGCCATCACTGCGAAACTGGAAGAGGATGGCCTGTCCGGTCACTTCTCCACCTGGAGCGTACCCGCTTCCATCGCCAACACCGTTGCTACCACTGAGTATGCATTCCTGTGGATGAACGGCGAAGTTGGTAAGTGCGACACTCAGGTTATCCAGGATCTGCTGGCAGATTACTGCAACACTGAAGTTACCCTGGTGCCTTACGAGGATCCTGCCAATGGCAAGACCTATGACAACTATCAGGTTTATCAGCAGGGCTTCCTGAACTTCGGCGAGCCCACCAGAGAGAGATAAGTAACAGCACCTTTCTCACTGCAACTGCGGAAGAAAGCTAACAGGCGGGGGGCCCGCGAAGGCGGTGCCCCTCGTTTTACTGTAGAACAAACGAAAGGGGACGCGTTTTGAACGACGGAGTTTTAGAATTTATCAACGTCGGAAAAGAGTATTCCGGCCACGCCGTATTGAAAGGCATTAATATGGATGTGCGCCCCGGGGAGATTCACGCTCTGATCGGTGAAAATGGGGCCGGCAAGTCCACACTGATGAACATCCTGTTTGGTATGCCTGTGATCCATGAAACCGGAGGTTTTTCCGGTGAAGTACGGATCGGAGGACAGGATGCAAAGATCATGAATCCACACGATGCCATGGAGCGGGGGATTGGCATGGTGCATCAGGAGTTTATGCTGATCCCGGGATTCACCATTACGGAGAATATCAAGATCAACCGTGAGATCACGAAACCTTCGATGATGTCCAGACTCTTCGGAAAACGGGTGGAGTCTCTGGAGCACAAGCAGATGGCAAGCGATGCCAGAAAAGCTCTGGATACCATGGGAATGGACATCGAGGAATATACGAAGGTGGAAGGACTTCCGGTAGGCCACATGCAGTTCGTGGAGATCGCCCGTGAGATCGACAAAACCGGGATCCGGTTCCTGGTATTTGACGAGCCGACGGCGGTATTAACAGAGAGCGAGACGGAGCATCTGCTGGATGCCATCCGCAAACTGGCGGCCCAGGGCATCGGTATCGTATTTATCAGCCATCGTCTGGAGGAGATTATCCGGGTTTCGGACCGTGTGACGATCCTCCGGGACGGCGAGTGGGTTGCCACCGAAGAGACAAAGAATATTACCGCGGCTGAGATTGCTCGCCTGATGGTGGGGCGTGCTCTGACGCTGGATCGTGAAGAAGGAACCAGACAGATCAGTTCCGAGAATATCCTGACAGTGGATAATCTCCGGGTGAACATGCCCGGTGAGGAAGTAAAAGGTGTGAATTTCAGCGTTCACAAAGGCGAGATCCTGGGCATCGGCGGTCTGGCCGGCCAGGGAAAACTGGGCATCGCCAACGGTCTGATGGGCATGTATCCCGTGGCAGGCAAGGTGACATTCAAGGGACAGCCTCTGGAAGTCGCGAAGACCAATGAGACCCTGAAAAAAGGCATCGCCTTCCTTTCCGAGGACAGAAAAGGGGTCGGTCTGCTGCTTTCGAGCCCCATCGATCTGAACATCGCATTTACCGCGATGGAAGTAAAAGAAAAATTTATTAAGAAGATCGGTCCTTTTACCATGAGCGACGATAAGGCCATTCGTGAGAATGCGGAGAAGATGGTAAAAGATCTGGATATTCGCTGCACCTCTGTCTCTCAGAATGCCGGCGCCCTGTCCGGCGGTAATCAGCAGAAGGTCTGCGTGGGCAAAGCACTTTCCCTGGATCCGGAACTGCTGCTGGTATCCGAGCCTACCCGTGGTATCGATATCGGAGCGAAGAAACTGATTCTGGATCTGCTGAAATCCCTGGCGGAAGAGAAGGGCATGACGATCATCATGACCAGCTCGGAGCTGGCAGAGCTGCGGAGCATCTGCGACCGCGTTCTGATCATCTGCGAGGGTAAGGTGGCCGGGGAACTGTCTCCCATGGATTCCGATGAGGTCTATGGTCTGATGATGTCCGGCGTATCCAAAGAGGAAGCTATGAAAGCAGGAGGTGCTGTGAATGGGTAAGAAAATAGGAGATGCGGTAAACCGCATCGGTATCCCGACGGTTGCAGTAGGCGCTCTGCTTCTCGTGCTTCTGATCGCGGCAGCGGCTCTGGGACAGTCTATCCCTACGCTGCTTACCGATATGCTCAAACGTGTGGGTATGAATGGCATCCTGGTTCTCGCCATGGTACCGGCGATTAAATCCGGTACCGGTCCGAACTTCGCCCTCCCGGTAGGAATTGAAGGCGGACTGATGGCGATGATCATCTGTATGCAGTTCAATTTCGAGGGATGGGGACTGATGGCAGCTTCCGCC
This sequence comes from uncultured Lachnospiraceae bacterium, assembly GCA_946630035.1. GTDB lineage: Bacteria > Bacillota > Clostridia > Lachnospirales > Lachnospiraceae > UBA3305. The sequence goes on along the minus strand of CAMOYN010000211.1, from coordinate 1,637 downwards.
CTTCTGTGTATTGTATTATGTACTGCTATCGGTTATCTGTATGGACAGCTGATGAATGCGGTAAAAGGCGCGGAGATGACCATCGCGACCTATTCCGGTTTCGCCATCGTGGCCTTCTTCAATATCCTCTGGCTGGCCATTCCTTTCTCCAACCGTAAGATGGGCTGGATGCTGGGAACCGGACTTCGTGAGACCATTCAGCTGAAGAACTTCAACGCCAGCCGTATCATTTCCGATCTGCTGGCCGTGAAAATTGCCGGCGTCACGATTCCCATCGGTCTGATGCTGACCCTGGCTCTGTTCTGCCTGGCCGTATGGCTGTTCTTTAAGACCAAAACCGGTATGGCCATCTATGCCGGCGGACAGAATCCCCGTTTTGCCGAGGCTTCCGGTCTGAACATCGACCGCAACCGTATCGTGGCAAATATCCTTTCCACCATCCTGGCCGGACTGGGTATCATTCTGTATGCGCAGGGATATGGTTTCGTACAGCTGTACAATGGCCCTCTGAATATGGCATTCCCGGCTGTCGCTGCCGTCCTGGTCGGCGGAGCTACCGCCAGCAAGGCCAGTATCCCCAATGTTCTGATCGGTGTCTGCCTCTTCCAGGGCCTGATGACAACCGCCATGCCGGTTATGAACCAGATCTTTACCGGAACAGACCTGTCGGATATCATGCGAATTATCATCCAGAACGGTGTTATCCTGTATGCACTGACTAAAGTAAAGAGCGGAGGTGACCGGTAATGAATAAACTGATAGCAAATCTGACAGGAGATTCATCCTTCGATCTGAAAACCTGGATACTGGATAATATCGTAACAATTATTTTCTGGCTGTTCATCATCCTCGGCCTGATCGTGGCAAAGGATCTGAGTATCAGCGGATTTTTCACCGAGCTCTGCAACCGTTTCTACCGGAATGCATTCCTGATTCTCTCCCTGATCATCCCGGTTGTGGCTGGTCTGGGTCTGAACTTCGGTATCGTTGTCGGTGCCATCGCCGGACAGCTGGCTGTGATCGCCGTACGTTACTGGGGTATCAGCAGTGAGCTGGAGGGCGGCACGGCCTTCGGCGGACTGGTAGGTCTGCTTCTGATGTTCCTGATCGCTCTGCCCATCGCAGCGCTGATCGGATGGCTGACAGGAACCCTCTATAACAAGACAAAGGGCCAGGAGATGATTGCTTCCCTGATCGTCGGTTACTTCGGAAACGGTGTATACCAGTTCATCGTTCTCTTTGTCATCGGTGCCGTGATTCCGGTAGCTTTCAGCCACCCGATGATCCTCTATGACGGCGTTGGTATCCGAATGAGTGTCGATATGGGAAGTGTCACCTACTCCCTGGATAATCTCCTGCAGCTGCCCTTCGCTCCCTTCATGGTGGGAGCCTGTGCCCTGGTGCTGCTCTTTGTCCTCTGGAATCAGTTCATGAGAAAAGACAAAGCGGAAGGTCAGTCCCACAAGCTGAACCCGCTGATGTTCGGGATCTATGTCATTCTGAGTCTGGCCATTGGGATCTATTTCCTGGTTCAGACCGTGACCGGAGGCCCCATGAATGATGTCCGCCGGGTTCCGGTGATTCTGATTCTGATTATCATCGCCCTGGCTGTTTTCATCCAGTGGCTGATGAATACG
>CAMOYN010000210.1 GCA_946630035.1 uncultured Lachnospiraceae bacterium | reverse complement strand
AAGGTGCTTCGCACCTTGCGCGGCGCGGCAAGAACGCCGAGGCGTTCTTGATGAACGCTTCCGAGATCAATTCGGATCTGAGGTGGTGCTTTCCTCTTCTGCCGGCGAAGAACTTGTCTCCTCTGCAGCCACATCCAGCGGCACCGGATCCCACCCAAAATCCTGATAGGCGGTAATTTTCTGAGGGCTCTCGGCGACGTACATCATAAGGAACTTCTTCCTCACATTTTCATTTCTTCCCACGCTGTCTGCCTGGCAGTAGGTCTCATACAGATCCCCCGCCTCCTTCGGTGCTTTTTCGAATAACTTCCGAAGAGATTCTTCGAAGTCCGTTCCCTCCTCCGCCGCTTCAAAACCGATCACTTCATAGGATTCGCCGGTATTCGTCCCGGCATCGACTGCGGTAATATCCTCCGCTGCCGCAGTAACATCCTCCGCAGTAGCATTCACTGCTGCAGCATCTTCCACCACCACAACAGCATCCACTGCTGCAGCATCCTCCACCGCCGCAGCATCATCGATGGCTCTCAGATGCAGAATTCCCGGCTGTGCGCCGCCGCTTTCGCAGAACAGGACGGTATCCTGGAGAGAATAGCGGAAGACCCAGAAGTTACCCCAGATCCGTATATCCTCTGGCGACGTGTCGTCCTCGAAGTATACGACCGGGGCAGGAACGAAAATCTCACCGGAAGTGTAATTCTTTCCCAGCTCTTCCTCCATCCAGCGGCATACCGCAGGCATATAGGGATCCTCCCCGGTATACACAAAGGAAGCCGGGAGATTCTCCGAAGCATCGACGCTTTCTTCCGCCCCACCGTCTGACACTTCTGCGGTTTCCGCCCTCAGGTCCGCTGTCTCTGCCGTTTCCGTGGCCTGGGCTGTCGCATCCTCCCGAGGCACCTCTACCGCTTCCGTGGTCTGGACTGTCGTCCCATCCTGGGCCCACAGGATATCCTTTCCCGGCCAAACGCCCCTGCCCAGCACAAACATCGCAGCTAAAACAAGTACACACAACACCTGGTTTCGAATTCTACCCATGTTACTCCCTTCCCTTTTCGACTACAATAACTTTCTGTTTCGATGCCATTTTAGCACAATTACAGCCCATTTTCCATGAATACTTTCTGACAGTTTTCTTTGTTTTTTATGAATATCCGCCATTCACTCAGCTCTTGCCATTTTAAAAGCCAAAGCTTATAATAATTCCAGACTAACGGAATCAGGGGGTGACAAGATGACTCATGGGCGATATGTAAATCCCGGAAACGCAGGATTTCAACGTATTCTTAATTCAGAATATATAGACAAGACCGGATTGATTTCTCTGATCAACGAGCGTCTGAACAGCCCGGAGGGATTAGTCTGTATAAGCCGGCCTCGCAGATTTGGCAAGTCCTTTGCTGCGCAGATGCTATGCGCCTATTATGACGGCACCTGTGATTCTCACGCACTCTTTGACAACAAAAATATTTCAAAAGCCAAAGATTACAACACTCACATCAATCACTATAATGTGATCTGCTTCGATGTCACCAGTTTTATTTCCGTTGCCAAGAGATTAAGAAAACCTGTCAGCGATGTCCCCAATATGATAGTAGACGCTCTTCGAAAAGAGCTTTTGGAACTCTATCCATATCTTTCAAAGGAATCTACCCTGACAGATTGTCTGCTCCGATGCGTAGACCAGGAAAAACGCCCCTTTATTTTCATTATTGACGAGTGGGATGCCATCATCCGGGAAGCGAAAGAGGAACCCGCTATACAAGAAGAATATCTGAATCTCCTTCGCGAGTGGTTTAAGAATATCAGTTTTACGCCGAAGGTTGTGGCCGCAGCTTATATTACGGGGATTCTTCCGATTAAGAAGGACGGATCACAGTCCGCCATATCTGACTTCATAGAATATCCCATACTGTATCCAGACGGTTTTGCCGAATTCACCGGTTTTACCGAAGAAGATGTCCAGGCGCTCTGTGACAAATATCACAGGGATTTTGAATCTTTCAAGACCTGGTATGACGGCTATGAATTCGCGGGATATGGATCCATTTATAATCCCTACTCTGTCATGCGGGCCATCCGCGATGGCAAGTGCCGGTCGTTCTGGCAAAAAACTTCTGCCTCAGAGTCTCTTCTTACTTACATAAATATGGATTTTGACGGACTCAGAGAATCCGTAACGCGTCTGATCGCCGGTGAATCCCTGGAGGTGGATGTGAATGGATTCGAAAATGACCTTGAGTCTTTTAGCAGTAAAGATGACATCCTCACCCTTCTCATTCACCTTGGATATTTAACTTATCACGAGGACAACCATACCGTTCGAATTCCCAACGAGGAAATCCGTCAGGAATTCAACAAAATACTAAAAGGTAATGGGGTCAGTCGTCAGTGGATGCAGCTTCTCCGGAAATCGCAGCAGCTTCTCGAGGATACCATGAACGCCCAGGAAGAGGCTGTAGCCGCCGCGCTTTCTGAGATCCGCAAAACAGAATATGCTCCCACTTTTTATAATAATGAGCAAGCACTCCGATATATCATAAAATTCGCCTATATTGCAGCGATCGGTCAGTATCTGAAAATCGAAGAACTGCCTTCCGGTCTGGGATTGGCGGATATCGTATATATACCCAAACGGTTTTCTCCGCTCCCGGCGATGATCATCGAACTAAAATGGGACAAATCTGCGGGAGGCGCTATTCAGCAGATCAAAGATCGGTGTTATCCTGCCGTGTTGAACCAGTGGGAAGGGGATCTGATACTGGCAGGAATCAACTACAACTCGAAAGAAAAAACACATACCTGTAAGATTGAGAGGATCCACATTGGATAAACATCATCACAGGTTTATACATACGGGGGTACTATGAATATTCCGATTCCTCCTGCCGCCGGCAGGATTCTATCCACCTTAAATAAAGCTGGTTTTGAGGCCTATGTGGTCGGCGGCTGTGTCCGGGATGCGCTGCTGGGCCGGGAACCGGGCGACTGGGATATCACCACCTCCGCATCTCCCCAGGAAGTGAAAGCGCTCTTCCGGCGCACGGTGGACACCGGGATACAGCACGGAACCGTTACTATATTAATAGGTAAAGAAAGCTACGAAGTGACCACTTATCGTCTGGACGGCGTCTACGAAGACGGCCGGCATCCGAAGGAAGTCACCTTCACCCGTTCTCTGGCGGAAGATCTGAAACGAAGAGATTTCACCATCAATGCCATGGCTTACCATCCGGAAGAGGGGCTGGTGGATCTTTTTCAGGGCATGGAGGATCTGACTGCACGGCAGATCCGGGCCGTGGGGGTTCCCCACGACCGTTTTCATGAAGATGCGCTCCGGATCCTGCGGGCCGTCCGCTTCTCCGCCCAGCTGAATTTTACCATTGAAGGCGAGACGCTGGCTGCCATCCGGGATTTTGCCCCCCGACTCGAGCTGATCAGCCAGGAACGGATCCGCGTGGAGCTGGACAAACTCCTGCGCTCCGATCATCCGGAGAAATTTCTGACCTTGTACGAAACCGGCATCACGGGAATCCTCTTCCCGGAATTCGACCGTATGATGGAGATGCCGCAAAACAATCCATATCACTGCTATAATGTAGGAATCCACACCATCGAGGTGTTAAAAGCCATACCGGCGGAGGGAATCCTGCGCTGGACCGCCCTGCTCCACGATGTGGGGAAACTGTCCACCCGCACAACCGACGAGAACGGAATCGATCATTTCTACGGCCATGCCAAAGAAAGCGCCGTTTTCGCCCGGGAATTCCTGCGAAACCTGCGCTTCGATAACCACACCACCGATCTGGTGACCCTTCTGGTCCGCCACCACGACGCCTGGTTCGACGGCAGCGCCCGCATCACCCGCCGGGTCATGAACCGTGTAGGAGCCGAAAACTTCCCCTACCTGCTCTCCATTGCCCGCGCCGACACCGCCGCCAAGAGCAGCTACGCCCAGGAGAAACTCCTCCCCAAATACGATCAGGTAGAGATGCGCTGGAAGGAAATCCTCGCCGCCGGCGAATGCACCAGCCTCTCCGGCCTCGCCGTCACCGGCAAAGACCTCATCGCCGCCGGCATGAAACCCGGCAAAGAACTCGGCGACACCCTCCAGCACCTCCTCGACCTGGTCCTCGATGACCCCACCCTCAACACCAAAGAAACCCTCCTCGAACGAGTCAGAAGGGACGGTTCTTTTTGACTCATTGCATACAAGGAGACAGGGGACGGACGAAGGAGACAGGGGACGGACGTGTGTCTCCCAAATGGGAGAC
>CAMOYN010000209.1 GCA_946630035.1 uncultured Lachnospiraceae bacterium | reverse complement strand
CCAGAGGTGACGACATATCTCTCTGGTTCCAGATCAGAAAAATGCGGCTTCCCGGGCGGCAGATCCGCAAACACTCCTGCCGGAATTCCTCCACGGGGAACCAGTGAAAAGCCTGGGCCACGGTCACGGCATCCACGGACCGGTCCGGCAGCGTCGTATGCGAGGCATCCCCTTTCACAGAGCAAAATCCCGGATATTCTGCCAGGTCCGTTTCCGCCGCCCGCCGCATATCCTCATTCGGCTCCACCCCGAAGACCCGGCAGCCGAGCCTCAGCAGCTGCTTCGTCAATTTACCGGTACCGGAACCGATGTCCGCCACCACCGTATCCCCGCCAAAACCATAAAACATCTGTAAATCCTGCAAAAACCCCTCTGCATAGGAAGGTCTCCCGGCGGAATACAGTCCCGCCTTCCCGCTGAAGCGCTCCCGGTTATCCGAACCAACTGCCATAAATGATTCCCCCTGCGTTCCTTTAGTGTTATCCCATGTTTTTTTGTCCCATGGTTTTTTATCCCATTTTTTGTCCCATGGTTTTTTATCCCATTTTTTGTCCCATGGTTTTTTGTCCCATAGTTTTTTGTCCCATGGTTCTGTCTCCCATGATTCTATCTCCCATGTCTTTGAAAATATTTTCACACCCCCGACGCATCTTGTCAACGGCTTTGTCAATCAGTATAATACACGGGGACGAAGGTGCAGGTTGCAGGGGGACGGTCCTTACGTAAGGACCGTCCCCCTGCACAGCCCCCTGCAAGGAGTCCCCTGCAATACCCGTATGGGGCAGGTATGGAGGGATTGATATGGTTTTTTCGGTAACATCCAGTATCTTGTATAAAATCGTCGGGCAGTTCTGTCCGGTTGAGCATCTGCCGGCTACCTACCACGACCAGTATCTCCTCAATACGCAGATCTGGTCTCCGGAGATGGCGCCTCAGGATCATTTTGTCTATCTGATCGGTCCGGAAGATCTTCGCAAAAACCGCCGCCGCTTCCGTTATGGAAGCAGCCAGGGGAGCCCCTATGCTGAGCGCACCGTAAAAAGATCCGACAATGATCGTGATGATCGCGGTGAAGGCGCAGACGGCAAAGACCAGCAATACCGGCGGCATATTCATTTTCATAATGAACTGAGAGATCTGGGCCATGCCGCCCACCCGGTTCAGACATTCCGCAAAGCAGGTGGCAAACAGAATAATCAGGCCCAGATTTTTCAGATTGTCGCCGATGGCTGCAAAGAAGATCTGCAATGTCTCGGTCACGGTCTTCTGACCGCGTCCGACGGTCACCGTCAGGAGCAGAACGATCAGTATCGATAGAATCACGGCCGTATTGATGTTAACCCTAATTCCGCGAAGCAGAAACGGACTGAATACCAGCATGATAATCAGCGGGAACAGAGGCATCAGCGCATAGACGGAGGGCACCTCCGGCCGCACATCCGAGTCATTTTTGCCTTTCTGACTCTGAACGCCTTCCTTTTTGTCAAAATACCAGGCGCTGAGAATGTAGGAAACCAGCACAGCGATCAGCGTCGCTGCCACGATGGGAACCTGCACCCGGACAAACCACTGGGTGGGATCCACCTCGATCTGCATGATCTTGGCCGCCGCCAGCACGGTGGGATCCGCCGGGCCAAAGCACCAGAGATTATAAACCGCCATCGCCACCGCGGCCGTTCCCAGGCTGCAGCCGCAGGCGATCAGCACCGGTAAAAATGTGCCGATCATCAGGGCCGCCTTCGCCGGGCCCGCCGCAATCACGGTACGGAGCAAGGTGCCGATCACAACAATCACCGCCGCCAGCAGATAGGTATTCTGAATTTTACTCAGAGGCTTCTTCAGAAAATATGCCAGCATTCCCGTGGCACCCACCGCATTCATCATTTCCACGTAGGCGAACACGAGAAGAATGCTCCAGGTGATGCCCCCGATTCCGGAGGCCAGATAGGACGCAATATAAGCCAGAATATCCATCGCTGCATTTCCGGTAGTCGCTTCTCCCATCACGGACCCGCCGGTGATCGTCAGGTAGGTCAGTACCAGAACACATTCCCCCAGCAGCAGGCAGCGCAGATCGGTTTTTTTCATGATTCCTGCGATCATGATCGCAAATACTAATATGGTAACCGCCAGACCCATTTCATTTCACCATCCCCTCGTTTTATGCCAGTGCAGCATACTTTTTCCGTTTACAGTCCGGCACGTTCATGCCAGTACAGCATACTTTTTCCGTTTACAGTCCGGCACGTTCATGCCAGTGCAGCTACATTTTCCGTTTTACAGTCTGGCATGTTCATGCCAGTGTGCCACCATTTTATCCAGTCGCTTGTCGCCCACGAAGATCGCATTTCCCCGCTCATTCATGATAATCGGGAACAGAGCAAAATTACCGAATCCCGCATACTGGTCGAGGCAGCGATCCGCCTCTTCCATAATTTCATCCATCGTGGCATCCACACAGGCGCACCGCCCGGATCCGTTCCAGCCGCCTTCAAACATCAGTTTCCCTTTGTATTTTGCCATCAGCTTCGGAAGATCGTTCAGATGCTGCGCCGAATTCCAGATCTGAACACCCATTTCCACGAAATCCGGGATCACAGCCATTTTCAGGAATCAGGAATTGACGCCCCGACCTTGTGTTACTATAATAAATTTATACAAGCTATTAATGATCTTTCAGGGGGTATTTCTCATGACATGCAGAATGTGCGGTGCAGAGATTCCGGACTGGTTTGTCATATGCGGTATCTGTGGCACGCCAGTCACACCTCTTTTCCGTAGAAGAAAGAAAAATACAAATAACACGGAGGCCCCGGATGGCTCTGGCACCTCGGATACCTCGGGCATCTCGGGTATCTCAGGCGCCTCGGGTTCGGAAGCCGATACCGGGAAGGGCATTCCCCGGCTCCTGCCCCGGTTCAGGAAGAGCCGTTCTTCCCAGCCCGACTTACCCTCCGTCCTCTCATCGGAAGCGTATTCCGGCGCACAGACGGGCACGTCCTCCATCTGGAATGCCCTTTTACATCCCGCCCTGGGAAATATATCCCTCCGCCTGGCCCTGATCTCCATACTCCTCCTGCCCCTGCCGCAACTGGCCGTGGCAGTCGCCCTGGTCGCTGCCGCCCTCGGGACCCTGAGCCTGGTACGGGGAGAACCCGCCAGCCGCCACGGGATTGCCGGGATCACAATCGGCACCATCGTACTGCTCACCGGCAGCGTACTCCTCTTCTGCATGGCCGCCCTCGGCCCATACCGCGAAGAACTGCTGCAGATCCTCCAGGAACATTTTTACCAAAAATAATCTCACAAGGAGGCCACCATTGAAGAAACTATCCAAGGAGACAGGGGACGGTCCTCTGTCTCCAAATACTTTGAGCGCAAGGGACTCGGGGACAGGGGCGGGGACAGGGGACGGTCCTCTGTCTCCATTGCGGCAAGGAGACAGAGAACCGTCCCCTGTCTCCCCGGCCCCGCCGGTGATCGCGGTATGCGGTGTAAAAAATTCGGGTAAGACCACACTGCTGGCCGGACTGGTAAACTATTTTTCGGAACAGGGATTGAAAGTCGCCGTCATCAAACATGACGGGCATGATTTCTCCTGTGACGTGCCCGGGACGGACAGTTACCGCCTTCACGAAGCCGGTGCCTACGGAACAGCCGTCTACTCCTCTTCCCGGATCTTCCTTCACAAGGAAACCACCGCCGCCTCGGCGCAGACACTGATTTCCCTGTTTCCTGAAGCGGATATTATCTTCGTGGAAGGCGTCAAAGACAGCCCCCTTCCCAAAATCGAAGTCATCCGCCGGGAGATCTCCGACCACCCGGCTTCCTGCCCGGAAGGGCGATTCCTCATCGCCACCGACTGGGAGGAGGAACATTTTACAGAACCCACGGCCAATCTTAACGATATCCCGACCATCGCCGAAAGGATAAAACTCACGGCCGCCACAGGGCCCGCCACCGGGGCCGCCACTAGGGCTGCCACCGGGGACAGGTCCCGTTGGCGAGAAAAATCCACCCCCCGGTAACGCCACCGGGGCCGCCGCTGGGGTCGCCATTGGGGTCGCCATTGGGGTCGCGATTGGTCCGCCATTTGGGACAGGTCCCAGTAGCGGACCAATCGCGGGAAAACCCAGCCACCGGGACCTGTCCCCGGTGGCGGACCAGTGGCGGGCGGTGACGGAAAAGGAGACAGAGGACCGTCCCCCAGGGTTGTTTCATGAATGAAATAACAGAATACACACAAAGCTTATGAAATCAAGGGTTATGGACATTATACAAGATGCCCCGTAA
>CAMOYN010000208.1 GCA_946630035.1 uncultured Lachnospiraceae bacterium | reverse complement strand
GGGCAAAATACCACCATTACTGCAGTGATATCAGCCGGACCTATCCGGTGTCCGGAAAATTCACCCCGCGCCAGAGAGAAATCTATGAGCTGGTACTGGCCGCCAATAAGGCGGTGGCCGCCGCAGCGGCGCCGGGGATGCCCATCCGGCAGCTGGGAGAGATCGCCGACAAGGTTCTCGCAGAGGGACTGATCGCTCTGGGAATGATGGAAAAACCCGAGGAGATCCGCAAGTATCTCCCCCACGGGGTAAGCCATCCCATCGGGCTGGACACTCACGACATCACACCGGCCGACGGGATCCTGCGTCCCGGCTGGGTCATCAGCGACGAACCCGGCCTGTACATCGACGAAGAGGGATTCGGCATCCGCATTGAAGATGATCTGCTGATCACTGAGGACGGATGTGAGGTACTAAGCGCCTCTGTTATCAGAGAAGCCGACGAAATTGAAAAATTCATGGAAGCATCAGGACTCGCCGGCGAGTCCTGATGCAGAATCCAGGTGGAGACAGGTTGGAGACAGGGGACGTTGGAGACAGGGGACGGTCCTTTGTCTCCTTTTTTTAAGGAGACAAAGGACCGTCCCCTGTCTCCAACGTCCCCTGTCTCCAACCCCTGTCTCCCCCTGTCTCCAACCCCTGGCTCCATTTTTTCGCCGCTGGGGCCGAAAGTGTGCTTTGTCGCAAAATACCTTTGCCAGGTGGGAAATATATGTTACAATATAACAAATGGAATAAAAACTGAAGTGAAAAGATCATAACGGAATTATGAAATCAGATAGAATGAAGTTGTGGGAATTATGAAATTGGAAGTGTTGAATTTTGGCTCCTCTGATGCGGATATACTTCTGGTCCAGATGGTCGGGGATCATGAGCTGGATATCATCGAGAAGGAAGTAACGGAGATTGCCAGACGGTGTCCGGGGCAGGATTTTTCTCTGAAGGCGGTTAAGGTGAGCTGCTGGAATCGGGATCTGTCCCCCTGGCCGGCTCCGGCGGTTTTCGGCAAGGAAGAGTTTGGTGCGGGTGCCCGCGAGACGCTGCAGTTTATTCTGGAGGAAGTGTTGCCGGAGAGATGCGCCGGGGAGGAAGGGAAACAAAAACGAACCGTGATCGGAGGTTATTCCCTGGCGGGGCTGTTTGCTCTCTGGGCCGGATATCAGACCGATCGCTTTGACGGCATTGCAGCGGCGTCGCCTTCGATCTGGTTTCCCCGCTTTAGGGACTATATGCGGGAAAATGAGATGCGGGCGATGCAGATTTACCTGAGCCTGGGGGACCGGGAGGAGAGAACCAGAAATCCGGTGATGGCGCAGGTGGGAGAAGCGATCCGGGAGGGGGAGAATATACTGAAAAACGCTGGTAAGGAGTGCATCCTGGAATGGAATCAGGGGAACCATTTCAGGGATCCGGACCTTCGGATGGCGAAGGCTTTTTCCTGGGTTATTTCAGCGGGTCAGGATGCCGGGCTGTGTTAGGACCGTAAAACCGAGGCAGTACGGAACGGAACAGAGTAAGGATGAAACAGAGGTGAGACAATGGCGATTACGTATTTTATAATCACGGCGGTGTTGTTTATCGGATTATTTTTGATGCTGCTGGATGTAGACCACAAACTGAGAAAAAGTGAACACCGGATCATCGCCCTGTTTCTGATCGGTACCAGTATGTTTTATGTGGCGCTGGACTGTCTGTGGATGATCGGGGATTCTGCCGGCTGGTTTGTCAGTGAGTCATTCTCAGGGATTTTTTCCACCCTGAATCTGATCTATTATTTTATTCTGGCGGCAGGCATTCTTGTTATTCTGCTCAGGAAAAAAAGGCGGGATCGGTGGCCCCTTCTCGCTTTTCTGGGATGTTCTGTGATCCCGATATTGGGAGTTTTTATCAATACCTCCCGGATCTCGCCGGATGCCATCTATCCCTTGCAGATCTGCTGCTTTTACCTGGGAGGTATGATTGTTTATATCCTTCTTATTTCCCCGGAGCATAAAAAAGCGGAGATGGATAAGAAGCGCCTGGCGAAGATGGAAGGACGTATCCGCCGGGAGGAAATGGCGGAGAAGATGACGCTGCAGGAAGAGATTCTGGCGCAGAAGCAGCATCAGAAAGAACTAAACAATATGATCACAGCCATGGCTCTGGATTACCGGAGTGTGTACCACGTGGATATCGACGCGGATGAGATGGTCTGCTACCGCTCGGACCCGGAAGACCCGGATCGTGTGCAGGAAGGAGCTCATCTGCCCTACTATAAATCCTTCGCAGATTACGGAAGAGAACATGTGGATGAGGAATTCCAGGATGGATTTATGCGTTTTATCGATCCTCGGAATGTACGCAGTGTCCTGGCAGAGAGCAAAATTATTGCTTATCGTTATCTGGCACGGCGAAATGGTACGGAGTATTATGAAATGCTCCGGATGGCAGGAATCCGGAATCCGGAAGACCCCGCAGATCAGGTGGTACACACCGCGGCCTTCGGTTTCACCATAATCGATGCTGAGATGAGAGAAACGATGGCGAAGAATCATGAGCTGGCGGAAGCCCTGGCGGCAGCGGAAAATGCAAACCGTGCCAAGACCGCATTCCTCTCCAATATGAGCCATGAGATCCGGACTCCGATGAATGCCATCATCGGGCTGACGAACATCGCCATAAATGAACCCTCGGCCAGTGGGGAAATGAAGGATCATCTGGGGAAAATCGGGAACTCAGCGCAGCATCTGCTGGGGATTATTAACGATATCCTGGATATGTCCCGCATCGAATCCGGTCGACTGGTGGTTAAAAGTGAAGAATTCTCTTTTGCCAGGACTCTGGAGCAGGTAAATACCATGATCCATGGGCAATGCCAGGAGAAAGGTCTTTCCTACCATTGTCAGATTTTGGGACATGTGCAGGACTATTACATCGGCGATGATATGAAACTTCGGCAGGTCCTGATCAACATCCTGGGAAATGCCGTTAAATTTACGCCCAAGGGAGGACGTGTTTCCTTTATCGTGGAGGAAACGGCCCGTTTTCAGGGTAAATCAACCCTTCAGTTTACGATTCAGGATACGGGAATCGGTATGAGTCAGGAGTATCTGCCGAAAATATTTGATCCCTTCTCCCAGGAGGACTCCTCTACTACCAGCCGTTATGGCAGCACGGGTCTGGGGATGCCCATTACCCGCAGTATCGTCGAATTGATGAACGGTCATATCGATGTGACAAGCGAAAAAGGGAAGGGGAGCACTTTTGTCGTAACGGTGACTCTGGGAGATTCCGACCGGAAAACAGAAATAGAAGCGGAGGGCATGCCCCATCCCCACGATATGTGTGTGCTGGTGATCGATGACGATCCCATTGCCTGTGAACATGCCCAGATCGTACTGGGACAGGTGGGTATTTCCTGTGAAACGGCGCTGTCCGGTGCGGAAGGGGTGGAAATGGTCAAGCTGCGTCATGCCCGCAGAGAGCCTTACCATATGGTTCTGGTGGACTGGAAGATGCCGGAAATGGACGGTCTGGAGACAACCCGCCGGCTCCGGGAGGCGGTGGGAGATGAGACACTGGTCGTTATCCTGACCTCCTTCAGCTGGGAAGACATCGCTGAGGACGCGAAAGAGGCCGGTGTCGATAGCTTCGTTGCCAAACCCTTGTTTGCAGGCTCTGTGATGGACCAGTTCCGGGATGCTTTTAAGAAGAAAAATGCCCGTCTGGAGCAGGAAACGGCAGACCTCAGAGGGCGCAGGGTCCTGCTGGCCGAGGATGTGGAGATCAATGCAGAGATTATGATGATGGTGCTTTCCATGCGGGAAATGGAAGTGGATCTGGCCGAGAACGGGCAGATTGCCGTAGACAAATTCCGGGAACACGAGCCGGGATACTATACAGCCATTCTGATGGATATGAGGATGCCGGTTCTCGACGGACTGGGGGCGACCCGGGCCATCCGAGCCATGAACCGCCCGGATGCAAAGACGATTCCCATTGTTGCGCTGACGGCCAATGCCTTCGATGAGGATGTGCAGCGCAGTATGCAGGCCGGGCTGAATGCCCACCTGAGCAAACCGGTGGAGCCGGAAGCTCTGTTCCGCACCCTGGAAAGCCTGGTAAAATAAAAAAGAGTTTCGCCTCGGCGAAACTCTCGCGTGATGCGCGGTCGGCTTTGCCGACATAATCCTATATACGCGCATCGGAGCATTCTCACGGATGGTTTCCGTTACCGGCGGAGCCGGCGGATCAGGCGGGGAAGCTGTAAGTCACTCCATTCGATGACTTCGATTTCCAGTTCGGCGGCACGGCGGCG
>CAMOYN010000207.1 GCA_946630035.1 uncultured Lachnospiraceae bacterium | reverse complement strand
CCGTGCTGATCCAGGAGCTGATCCACAATGTTGCCATGGAGCACGGCGGTTATTCCATCTTCACCGGCGTAGGTGAGCGGAGCCGTGAAGGAAATGATCTGTGGAACGAAATGAAGGAGAGCGGGACCATCGAGAAGACCGCTATGGTCTTCGGACAGATGAACGAGTCTCCCGGCGTCCGTATGCGAGTGGCCCTGACGGGACTTACCATGGCGGAATATTTCCGGGATATGGAAAACCGGGATGTGCTGCTCTTTATCGATAATATCTTCCGTTTTGTACAGGCGGGGTCGGAGGTTTCCACGCTGTTGGGCCGTATGCCTTCAGCCGTGGGTTATCAGCCTACGCTGGCCGGGGAAATGGGTCAGCTGCAGGAGCGGATCACCTCCACCGGAAGCGGTTCTGTTACTTCGGTACAGGCGGTTTATGTGCCTGCGGACGATCTGACAGACCCGGCGCCGGCCACCACATTTTCCCATCTGGATGCGACCACGGTGCTTTCCCGTAAGATCGCGGAGCAGGGGATCTATCCCGCCGTGGATCCGCTGGAATCCACCTCCCGGATCCTGGAGGCGGAGATCGTGGGCGAGAAGCATTACCGCGTAGCAAGACAGGTACAGGAGTATCTGCAGAAATACAATGAGCTGCAGGATATCATCGCCATCCTGGGTATGGAGGAGCTGTCCGACCAGGATAAGAAGGTGGTGAACCGGGCCAGAAAGATCACCCGGTTCCTGTCCCAGCCCATGTTCGTGGCAGAGAAATTTACGGGGATCTCCGGCGTGTACGTGCCTGTGGCAGAGACGGTCCGCGGCTTCGGCGAGATCCTGGACGGAAAGTACGATGACCTTCCGGAGGCTGCATTCTTCAATGTGGGAACCATTGAGGATGCGGTGAAGAAGGCGGAGACACTGTAACACTCTGTCATTATATTTTGTCTGTCATTCTATTTTGTCTGTCATTCTGAGCGTAGCGAAGAATCTTACGGTCCGTCGTCAGGAGGTGATAGTATTGGTACAGAACATATTTAACGCCAGGATCTACGAGGCGGACAGCCCCTTCTACGAGGGACCGCTGGTTTCGCTGATGGTCCCCACCATTGACGGGATGTACGGGATCCAGGCCCGGCACCGGAATCTGGTCATCGCCGTTGTACCGGGGATCATGAAGTACCGTCTGCCGGATAAGGATGAGCTGTTTACGGCTTCCGTGTCCGAGGGCATGGTCCGGATCGAGGACGGGGATGTGCTGATGCTGGTGAATACGGCGGAACGGCCGGAGGAGATCGACGCAGAGAGAGCCAAAGCGAGAGCCGAGGAGGCCAGAGAGATCATGCTGCAGAAGCGGAGTCTTCAGGAATACTACTCCGCAGAGGCGACGCTCCGGCGCGCCATGGTCCGGCTGAGGGCGAGCCGGGACCAGAGTTTGAACTAATCTGTCACTCAGTCAGGGGGATTCTTCGCCTTCGGCTCAGAATGACAATTGCTACGAGGAGGACTTGAATATGAGAAAAATGAAAACAAAGATCGCAGGACTGCTGGTTGTCTGCATGCTGGGCGGGAGTCTTATGGTATCCGGTAATGCAGACGCTGCTTCCGCCGGGTGGCAGAAGAATTCCAAGGGCTGGTGGTATGTAAATGTCGACGGAACCTATCCGAAGAGCGAATGGAAGAAGATCGACGGAGCCTGGTACTTCTTTGATGCTGCCGGTTTTATGGTGACCGGCTGGAAGAAGGGCGGAAGCTCCTGGTATTATTTCAATACCAACGGCATGATGCAGACCGGCTGGAAGAAGATCGGAACCGTCTGGTATTATTTCAATGCCAGCGGCGTGATGCAGACCGGGTGGAAGAAGATCGGAAATGCATGGTATTACCTGGGAACCAACGGGATCATGCAGACCGGCTGGAAGAAGATCGGTGCCGCATGGTATTTCTTCAATGCCAATGGTGCCATGCAGACCGGCTGGAAGCTGATCCAGGGGAAATGGTATTTCTTCAATGCGAACGGTGCGATGCACACCGGCTGGAAGAAGGTCTCCGGCGTACAGTACTACTTTGACGCATCCGGCGCCATGGTGACCGGAAGACAGATCATCGGGGATGTGCTGTATTTCTTTGAGAATAACGGGGCGCTGGATCCGAAAGCCTATGATTTCTCTGAGGCCAGGGTGGGAGATCAGATCCGGTTCGGAACCTATGAACAGGATAATGATCTGACCAACGGCGCGGAACGGATCCTCTGGAACGTGCTGGATGAACAGGATGGAAAGCTTCTTCTGGTCAGTGACGCCGTTCTGGACTGCAGGAAATTCCAGGAGGAAGAAACGGACGTCACCTGGGGGAGCTGTGACCTTCGGGCCTGGCTTAACGGGGAGTTCATAAATACGGCCTTCAGTGATTCAGAGCAGATGATGATCCCGCTGGTAACGTTGGAAAATACAGGGAATGAGGATTGGGAGACCGAGGGCTCAGAGCCCACGGAGGATCAGGTATTTGCCCTTTCTCTTCAGGATGTGATGGAGTATTACGAGACAGAGGAATACACGTACGAATATCCACTGTCCCAGGACTTTACTACCTATGAGGGAAGCAAGGGCAGGGCGGCTACACCGACGGCCTATGCCATAGCTCAGGGCGTTCAGGTACTCAGCTCCAGTGAGTGGTACGGCGGAAACTGCGAATATTGGCTCCGGACCATCGGTGCAAATCAGCAGTTCTATACCTATGTAGACGGATTCGGTCTGTACTATACCGGTGGTAACTGCGTGGATAATATCGGCGTAGGCGTCCGTCCGGCCATCTGGGTGGATAAGACAAATTAGAGTTCACAACGACTTAAACGGCTGCGGGATTCGTTCTGCAGCCGTTTTCTATTGACGGGGGATATCTATTCTTATCGCTTCCCCGGTTTGCTGAGATCATTCAGATTTGGGCGTGAGTCGTAATGTTATAGTAAGTTTTTTCTGAATATGAGTTTGATTCTAAGGAAAATGACTGGGCAGGAGCAGCAATATCGTTGCTCCTGCTCATTTTGGAGAGAAATAATGATTTGTGAAATAACCTTGATGATTTGAATATTATAATTGACACAGGAGTCTACATGTGGTAGACTGTATTTGACTACAAGCAGTAGTCATGATTGACTGAATCGAAATTGGGTGTCTTAGGAACGTACAGAACTTCTTTATCAAACCTCATCTCGATGTATGGATCGACTTCTTATGATATATATAGGTGGAATGAATATGGCGGAGATACAACTTGGAATAATAGAAAAACTTTTTGCGGATATAATCTGGTCTATGGAACCGGTATCAACATCTGATCTGGTAAAAGCGGCCAAAGATGAATTGGGGTGGGCCAGGACCACAACTTATACAGTGCTTCATAGATTGTGTAATAAAGGGTTATTTGTAAATGAAAAAAGCGTTGTGACATCTTTGATTTCCAAGGACAGCTTTTATACATTACAGAGCAGACGGTTCGTCGAGGA
Source organism: uncultured Lachnospiraceae bacterium (assembly GCA_946630035.1). Taxonomy (GTDB): domain Bacteria; phylum Bacillota; class Clostridia; order Lachnospirales; family Lachnospiraceae; genus UBA3305. The sequence goes on along the minus strand of CAMOYN010000207.1, from coordinate 809 downwards.
AACCTTTGATGGCTCTCTTCCGAAGTTTCTTGCTGCATTTACGGGTGAAAAAAAGCTTACGAAGAAGGAAGCAGATGTGTTACGCAAGATGATAGACGAGGCAGAATAAAAATGAGGTAGGAGGAAGTTCGATATGCTTGAAATTATCTTCCTGAAAATACTGAATATGAGTATAGCGGCCAGTCTGCTGTTAATTATCGTGATTCCGTTGCGTTCTCTCTTGAAAAGAATTGTGCCGCGACAGATACTTCTTGTATTCTGGGTACTGGTAGGGGTACGTCTTATTCTGCCAGTAAGCATAGGAAGTGATATGAGTTTTCTGCCTGCGCGGGATATCATTAGTCTCAATATGTATGATTCAGCAAAAGTCGAACAAGTATCTGGAATGGGAAATGAAGTCCGCGGAAGAACTGTCAAATCCGAAGGGGAAACCGATTCCGTCGATGCGGTTAATAACGCTGGTAATGTATTTTGGGGTAATGCAGCTACGAATGAAGGGAGCATATCAGATGGTTTTGTTAAGAACAGTTCCAATAATGCGATAAGGTTGCTGATAATCGGTTCCGTAATATGGTTGGCAGGAATAGCCGTTTCATTGATTTACGGTCTGATTCGTTATATTCGTATAAAACGGAAAGTATACGAATCCATACCTATAAATGCTCTCATTTTTGAAACTGATTCATCAGGAGCGCTGTGTGTTGAATCAATGTCAGAATCCCCAAAAAAGACCGGAAAAAGAAAACCAAGCAAATACGTGATTCGTGTTTCAGAGCATATCGAATCTCCGTTTGTTTTGGGAGTGTTGC
>CAMOYN010000206.1 GCA_946630035.1 uncultured Lachnospiraceae bacterium | reverse complement strand
TCTTCAGTATAGAGCAACACATCGCCTTCATCATTCCAACTCGTAGTTTTCTGACGGAGGACATTTCCTTTGGAAGTGTACGAATACTCTTCAGCCCAGTACAGAACCCAGTCCTCTTTCAACGACGACCATTTGTAGATATCTTCATGCGTCATGACTTTTTTTGTAGCACCGAAAGCCCCGGCCGGGAACAGCATCACGGCTGCCAGAGCCAGCAGTATCAACATGTTTCTTCTTTTGTGAATCATTCTGCTTCCTCCTTCCCAAACGATCCTTCGCCCTTCTTTCAGGCGAAATACTTCAAAGAATCCGGGAATCACGCTCCCGTCTTCTATATAAAAGTATACAACAAGCCCCCTCTGCATTCAATATTCTTTGCGTAATTTTACTGTTATTATAATGCGGACATTCACATCCCGCTTCGCTACATGCTTGTTTGCGAGTCAAAATCCTCTTGCCTGGTAGTCTCGCTCGAACAGTTCTTCACTGATCTGAGCATGGAGCATTTCCGGCTGAACCCGGTCTTCCAGTACGGCAGCTATGTATTTTTTGTTCTTGCCGGTATATTTTGGCAGGCCGTTTTTGACCAGAATACTGGTCAGCTCCGACCGCCAGAGCAGGCTCAGTTTCTGCCGCAGACCCGCTCCGGGGTTTCTGGCCGGCTCCCTCAGCCGGTAGAAGTCCACCCCGCCGTTCAGCCATTCCACTGTCAGGATTCCCCAGTGTTCCGGGACGTGTTCCTTTACGTGCAAGGCGTGCCGGGAACCGGCGGCAATCACATTCCGGTCATAGTAGCGGTCGTAATTTTTCACCTGAGCCGGCAGCCGGGCATAGCTGTCGGCGTCGCTCTTGATCTCGATGCCCCAGATTTCTTCCGGCAGCACCATTACCACATCCGCCCTGGCCCTCCCGGTGACTTTCTCCTCCAGAAAACGTACCTTTTGAAAACACTCTTCCAGATAATCGAAGAGCGGCTCCCGGATATCCGCATCCCGGAGAAGGATTTCTTCCCTGCCAGACAAGTTTTCAGGTTCTGACACTGACATAGATTTGGTTTTCCTCCCGTTCACATCGGATTACAAACTGTGCGTGAACAGCTGATATCAAAGACCTCGAAGAATATTCAGATAATCCTGCCGGTGATCAACCACCACATAAATGGTCACTATCTTTTCGAATTCATCCACCTTATAAAAAACAAGGTCCTTTTTTGTGATGAGAACAAAGTACCCTTGCCGACGAAGAATTGCATATCTTGGCTGTACACCGATGTATGGATTTTCACCCAGAGATAAAATTGCCTTTTCCAGTTCATCCAGTTTTTCCAACGCTGCATCCGTTCCAAACTGTTCCGCCACGTAGAGGATAATCCCATGAATAAGCTCATCCGCTTTGTCAGTACGAATAACCTTGTACTTCATAATTTTTCAACCCTTCAGCAGTTTTCTGAGGTCATCAAAGGTATCCTGGATCGGTGCCACTCTGCCATGTTTCACATCTTCATCCGCTTCAGATAATATTTCTAAAAGTTCGATTCTGGCTTTCATTCTTTGATATTCTTCGTATGCTATCGACACGGTATCTCCTCTACCGTTCACTGTAACAATCACTGCCTCTTTTCCTTCTCTGCATCGACGCGAAATTTCATTGTAGTGATTTCTTAAATCCGCTGAAGGTCGGATAGTTTCTTGAAGCAACATGGAATGCACCTCCTTGATATAGACAAATTATATCAGAAAATGTCTACGGTGTCAATCTATCCATTGTCGGCAGACGATCGCATGGCACCAGTTGACACTGTTACATATTTCAGATATGATTCTATGTATGGAAGTATTGGAAAAAGTAACATCGGAAAAGAAAGCAACGGTTAAAAACGGGGTGGGCCGTCTGATTTTTGTCGCTCTGGCCATCGTGGGGCAGGTGTTTCTCATCCTCGCTCTGGTGACCAGCCTGAATCAGTACGCCGAGTGGATCAACTTCGGGACCCATCTCCTGGCTGTCATCCTGGTGCTGGCGATCTATTCCCAGTACCGCACCTCTTCCATGAAAACCACCTGGATCATTCTGATCATAGCGCTTCCGGTTCTGGGAATCGTGCTGTATCTGATCTTCGGGGCCGACACGGCCCGCCTGCGCATGCGGCGCCGCTTTGAAGACATTGATCAGATCCTGATGCCGGCGCTGCCGGAAAATGAGGATGTGATGCAGGAACTGCAGCAGGAAATACCTTCCTTTGCGGGAGTGTCCTATTATCTGAAAAATCAGGTGGGATATCCGGTGTACCGGAATACGGAGGTGACCTACTACCACGACAGCTCAGAGGCGCTGGACGCCCAGCTCCGGGAGCTGGCAAAGGCAAAATCCTTTATTTTCATGGAATATCACGCCATCGAGGATAAGGAGGCCTGGGAGCCCATCGAGAAAATACTGGCGGAAAAAGCGGCGGCCGGGGTGGAAGTGCGTCTGTTCTATGACGACATGGGGAGCATCTGGTTCATCAATTCCGCCTTCACAAAGCGGATGGAGTCTCTCGGCATCCGGTGCCGGGTCTTCAATCCCCTGATTCCCATCGTCAATCTGTTTCTGAACAACCGGGACCACCGGAAGATCACCGTCATCGACGGCCGGGTGGGCTTCACCGGCGGCTACAACCTGGCCAACGAATATTTTAATATCACTCACCCCTACGGTCAGTGGAAGGATTCGGGAGTCCGGCTTGTGGGCGACGCCGTGCGCAGCATGACCGTGATTTTCCTGGAAATGTGGAATGCCGTGAAATCCCGGGACGACGATGACCTCTCTTTCGAGAAATATCTGCCGTCCGCCGGCGACCGGCGGATTTTTGTCCGTTATCTGAGGGAAGAAGAAGCCCCCGCCGCGGCCCGGGGATTCGTCCAGCCCTATGCGGACAGTCCCATGGATAATATCCATGTGGGAGAGGATGTGTACCTCAGCCTGATTGCCAAGGCGGAAAAATACTGTTATTTTATGACTCCCTATCTGATTATTGAGGATGAGATGAGCCAGGCCCTTGGGCTGGCTGCCCGCCGGGGAGTGGATGTGCGGATCATCACCCCGGGAATCCCAGACAAGAAGATCGTCTACTCCGTCACCCGGTCCTACTACCACAATCTGGCCCGGCAGGGTGTCCGCATCTATGAATGGACCCCCGGATTCTGCCATGCCAAGATGTGCGTGACCGACGATCTGGCCGCCACCTGTGGCACCATCAATCTGGACTACCGGAGTTTCTATCATCATTTTGAAAATGGCTGTCTGATGGTCGGCTGTCCCGCAGTGCAGGATATCAAAGCCGATTTCGATGCCACCTTCCCCCAGTGCCGGGAGGTGACAGAGCAATACAACACCGGCCGTTCCCGGGTGATGCGGATCTACCAGGTCGTACTGCGGCTGTTTGCCGGGATGCTGTAAATCAGCTTCGCCCGCCGATTACTATGCTCATCACAGAAAGCTTCTATATGACAATCTTCTATATGACATAAACCGCTGCGGCCTCTTTCTGGCCGCAGCGGTTTTCTCTTTTTCCTTTTTTTGCCGGATCGGTCATCCCGTTAGTTACGGTTCTGTCAGCACCGTGCTGTACAGGATCTTTGCGGTTACGGTTCTGTCAGCGCCGTGCCATACAGGATCTTTGCGATCTCGCTGTCCTTGTCCAGAATGATGGTCTTCTCGCCTCCGGAGAGGGACAGTTTCAGGGCATCCAGGCTGCGGATGAAGTTGTAGAAATCCGCTTTTTCCTGAGTGTTGTAGGCCTCCTGAAGTTTCTCCATATAGGCGGCCTCACCCTCGGCTTCGATGATGGCGGCCTCCTTCTCGGCCTCTGCCTTCATTACTGCCACGGTGCGGTCCGTCTGGTTCATGATCTTTTTCTTTTCGCTGTTGCCCTCAGCCTCATACTGGGCGGCGATATTCTGCCGCTCGGAGATCATACGGGTGTAGACGGCTTCCTTGTTATCCGCCGGCAGATCCAGGGCCTTGATCTGGGCCGAGATGATGTCGATTCCGTACTCGGTCATGGAGTCGTTGGCATCCTCGGTGATCATCTGGATCAGCCGCTCGCCCCGGGCATCAATCACTTCGTCCTGGGTCATGGAGGAGATCACACTCTTGGTGGCATTGTAAACGGCGGCCTCGATGCGCTCCTGGGCCCGGGCTTCCACTGCATTCAGTGTCTTGATATAGCGGGTGGGATCCACCACCTTCCAGAGGACATAGTCATCGGCGATCATGGATTTCTTGTCTTTGGTGATGACATCCGAGGAGGGGATATCAAACAGATGGGT
>CAMOYN010000205.1 GCA_946630035.1 uncultured Lachnospiraceae bacterium | reverse complement strand
GGGATTCATCGCCGCCACAATCATCGTATCCGCCGGAAAACGGCAGCTGGCCCCCACCCGGGCGATGGTGACCTCCCGGTCCTCCATGGGCTGCCGGAGTACTTCCAGGGTCATCTTGTTAAATTCCGGCAGCTCATCCAGAAAAAGAACCCCCCGGTCCGCCAGGGAAATCTCCCCCGGCCGCGGCACTCTCCCCCCGCCTACCAGGGCTGCAACGGATATAGTGTGGTGCGGAGCGCGAAACGGTCTGCGAAGAATCAGTGGCTGTCCGTCCCCTAAGAGGCCTGCCACGCTGTAGACCCGGGAAACGGCCAGACTCTCCTCCATCGTCATGCTGGGAAGAATGGTGGGAATCCGGCGGGCAATCATGGATTTGCCGGAGCCGGGACTTCCGATAAGCAGCAGATTGTGCATGCCGGCCGCCGCGACCTCCGCGGCCCGTTTCATGGTCTGCTGTCCATGTACCTCCGAGAAATCCACGTCCGTAGTGGCCGATGCCTCTTCCAGCAGCTGTTCTGCCATGCAGATTTCCGGATGCTGCTCCTCCGGATGATAGAGCAGATGAACCGTCTCTTCCAGTGACTTTACCCCGATCACCTGAATCCCATCGACCACCGCGCCCTCCAGACGATTGCCGTAAGGAACAAAGCAGCGGGCAAAGCCCGCCTCCTTTGCCGTCCCCACCCTGGGCAGGACGCCATTTACCGCACAGACCCTGCCGTCCAGGGCCAGCTCGCCGATCATCACGACGTCCTTCAGACAGTCCTCCGGAATGGTACCATATCCCGCCAGAAGAGAAACCGCCAGCGCCAGATCATAGGCAGTGCCTTCTTTTCTCACATCGGCGGGTGACAGATTCACCGTGATCTTCTTCGGCAGCAGGGAAAAGCCGGAATTACGGAGCGCTGTCCTGACGCGCTCTCTGGCCTCCTTCACTTCCGAAGACAGAAATCCAACCATGGAAAAATCCGGGAGCCCCGGTGACACATCGCTCTCCACGTGCACCAGATAGCCCTCGATTCCACGCAGTGCTACACTGTTTACTTTTGAATACACTTTACTCTGAGCTCCTTTCGGCGCTCTCCCCAGGTCATTGTATCAAATCCCGTTGACGCAGTAAAGAGCTCAGAGTCTATTATTTTCGAACAATTTTCACCACTTTTTGTGGTTGTCTGCCATATTTCCCGGCAGTTTTTTCAGGAATTACCGGTAGTCCTGATAGGCCTGCTCCATGTTGGCGGTTGTGACTTTATACATGTTCTTGGTCATCTCGGAAATCTTCCACTTGCTGCCGGATTTTACCAGCGGAATGTTAAAAGTAACCGATTCTTTGAAGTCCTTTTTCCGGGAGCTGGTGTAAGCGCTCTTCAGATACTCCGCCAGCTTTTTCTGTGCCTCTGCCGCCGAGCAGTCCCTATGGTCCACATACCAGTAGAGCAGATCATCCATGGCATCCATGTAGATGTTATAGCCATTATAGTAAGTAGCCGTCACCCGCACTTTGGCATTTTTCCCGCTTACGGTTACCTTCTTGATTTTATAGGTCATGTTGTCTTTGTTGATCTTGCGGATCACAGCCTGGATGGAAGTGCCGAAACAATGATATTTTTTCTTTACGGTACTAGTCATCAGCGCCGCCATCTTACTCGGTTTGTAAGCCTTTCCATAATCCATGAAAAGAACGGTTCTGAGTTTCACGGCGCCTTTTTCCTTGGCCGCCTGCGCGGAAGTGGCCGGTACCACCGTCAGCAGAGCCAGAAACAACATAAAGCATCCTATCCACTTTTTCTTCATATCTGTATACCTTCCTTTCTGAGAATTCCTCCTTTGAGGCTCTCCCGTGTGCAAATATCCGCTGTTTGTCACATATTTCCGATTTCTGCGGATTCTGCTTGCAGTATAACCGATTTTCTTCATTTACGCAACCTGGCTTTTCGCAAAGAAAAATGATGCTGCCAAAAACGCTCTTCCCAGGAGACAAAAAAGGAGCCCTGCACCGGCTCCTTTTTTATCCACTATTTATATGTAACACGGGTCAATGCCCGCATCAGAGATTGCATCAGACTTTCTTTGCGGTCACGGAGACCCACTCGTTCTGGCGGGAAACCTGGATATCCGTAAACGCCGGATTGCTCCGGAAGGCCCGAACCACCTCTTCTTCCCGCTCATCCACGATGCCCGATGTGATAATCACCGCGCCGGATTTCATATGAGCGGCGATCTCTCCTGTCAGCGCCACAATCACCGGTGCCAGGATATTGGCTGTCACCAGATCGTACTTTTCATATCCGATGGCATCCTGGATTTCTTTATCGTCAATAATGTTTCCCTGGATCACATGAAAATCCTTTTCCGTCAGATCGTTCAGCAGGCAGTTCTCCCGGGTGCCGGAGAGGGCGCTCTCATCCAGATCAGTGCCTGCGGCATGGGCCGCTCCCAGTTTCAGAGCCGTGATTCCCAGGATACCGCTGCCGCAGCCCACATCCAGGACTTCCATGCCGGGTTTCACATATTTTTCCAGCTGGCGGATGCACAGCTGTGTCGTCTCATGGGTTCCGGTACCGAAAGCGGTTCCCGGTTCAATCGTGATACACAATTTGTCTTTGTGCTCTTCCGGTATTTCTTCCCAGCTCGGACGGATCAGGATATGATCCACGGTAAAGGGTTTGAAATATTCCTTCCACGAATTCATCCAGTCCTTGTCTTCGGTTTCACTCACAGTGATCACACCGGTTCCGGGATTGCAGAACATCCGCAGTTCTTCCAGTCCTTCCCGCACACGGGCGAGCAGTGCCTCTTCCGTCAGATCCGGCTCATCGGCCTGCCTGGGTGCGTCTCCGCACTGGAAGGTGGCATTTTTCGTATCTTCATCCGCGGACAGGTAGAAAGACACTCGGGCCGTTCCGTCATCGGGAGGAAGCTCCGGCAGAATATCGATAAACATGCCCTTGGTCTCATTTTCTGTCAGCGGCACATTGTCTTCGATCTCAATGCCCTGGATTCCCAGTTCACTGAGCATATCGCTCACCAGATCAATGGCCTCTGTGGTTGTCTCGATGGTAAATTTCTTCCACTTCATCTTGTCACTCCGTCATACTCCCTCTGATCCGGTACGCGGCTGCGATCAGAAGAGTCTCTTTTTCTTTTTCCCGGTGGCTGCTCCGCCGTTATCCCTGGGAGTTCCGTTCATGGCTTCGTCAAAGGCGCGCAGTGCGTCCTTCTGGGCCTCATTCAGGTGCTCCGGTACACTGACCACCAGCGTCACATAGTGATCGCCGCGGATATTCTTATTTCTCAGATAGGGAACGCCTTTTCCTTTCAGGCGCACCCGGGTATCGGTCTGAGTGCCCGGGTTGATCTCATATTCCACCTGACCGTCCACGGTATTGATCCGGATCTTATCCCCCAGGGTTGCCTGGACAAAACTGATCGGAACGGTAGAAAAGATATTCGTGTCCTGCCGTTTGAAGGTAGGATGGTTGGATACCACCACTTCCACCAGCAGATCGCCTCTCTCGCCTCCGTTCTCTCCCGGCTCTCCCTTGCCGCGGATACGGATGCTCTGCCCATTGTCGATGCCCGCGGGTACCGAGACCTGAATCTTCTTCCGGGACTGGGTATATCCGGTGCCATAGCAGTGAGGGCATTTATCCTTGATGATTGTTCCCTTGCCGCCGCAGTCCGGGCAGGCCTGTACATTTCTCACCATGCCGAACATGGACTGCTGGGTATATACGATCTGGCCGGATCCGCCGCACTTCGGGCAGGTCACCGGGGAGGTTCCTTCTTTTGCGCCGGTTCCGTGGCAATGGGTACACTCATCCTTGAGGTTCATCTCGATCTCTTTTTCACATCCGAAAATCGCTTCCTGGAAGGAAATGCGGATGCTGGTACGCAGGTTAGCTCCCTTCATGGGTGCATTGGTCCTGCGGCTCCGGCCTCCAAAGCCACCGCCGAACAGATCACCGAAAATATCCCCGAAAATATCGCCCATGTCGCCGCTAAAATCAAAACCGCCGGCACCGGCTCCTCCGTTTTCGAAGGCAGCATGGCCAAACTGATCATACTGGCGCCGTTTTTCCGGATCGCTGAGGACAGCATAGGCCTCCGATGCCTCTTTGAATTTTTCCGCTGCCTCAGGATTGTTCGGGTTCGTATCCGGATGATATTTTTTTGCCAGAACGCGGTATGCTTTTTTCAAAGCAGCATCATCCGCATCTCTCCCTACTCCCAGTACTTCATAGTAGTCTCTCTTGGTCTCAGCCATTTTGCTGTCTCCTGCCTCTCCATTTATATCGGTAAAAACATGCCTTTAGCCTGCGGC
>CAMOYN010000204.1 GCA_946630035.1 uncultured Lachnospiraceae bacterium | reverse complement strand
ATTTGTGAAATCGTTAACGTATAGAGCATCCATAGGAGGAAACATGGATCATTTTGTATTTGACAAAGTGGAATTTAAAAAACGGATCATTGAACTGGTCAAGTTTAATTCCAAAGTAACGATTGAAGAAGCTACACCGGAACAGATTTATCGTGCCAGCGCCGCGGCTTTGAAAGAACAGGTCATCGACGCCTGGCTGGATACGAGAAAACGTGCCAAAGAGCAGGACGTTAAGATGGTTTACTATATGTCCATGGAGTTTCTCATGGGCAGAGCCTTTGGTAACGACCTGATCAATATTCAGGCTGAGAAAGAAGCGAAGGAAGTACTGGAAGAGCTGGGCGTGGATCTGAACCTCATCGAGGATCAGGAGCGTGACTGGGCGCTGGGTAACGGCGGCCTGGGACGTCTGGCTGCCTGTTTCATGGATTCCCTGGCGACCCTGGGCTATCATGCCTATGGCTGCGGTATCCGTTATAAATACGGTATGTTCCGTCAGAAGATCGAGAACGGTTATCAGAAAGAAGTCCCGGACAAATGGCTTCACGGCGGTGAGAATCCTTTCGAAATCCGCCGCAGCACCCATCGTCAGGAAATCAAATTCGGTGGATACACCCGCTATGAGACCGATGAGAACGGCCGTCCCTGCTACATTCAGGAAGGCTACCGTTCCGTTTATGCCGTGCCCTACGACATGCCCGTCATCGGTTATGGCAACGGTGTAGTCAACACCCTTCGTATCTGGGACGCAGAACCCGTAGAGGAACTGGACCTGGAAGAGTTCGGCCGCGGCGATTATGACGGCGCTGCCAAGCAGGCCAATCTGGCCGAGACCATGTGCAAGGTTCTCTACCCTGCCGACGACCATTACGCCGGAAAAGAACTGCGTCTGAAACAGCAGTATTTCTTCGTATCCGCTACCCTGCAGAGAGCGGTGGAGCGTTACAAAGAAGAGCACGGCGGCGACGTCCGGAAGCTCTATGAGAAAGTCTGTTTCCAGATGAACGATACCCACCCGACCGTAGCCGTGGCCGAGCTGATGCGTATTCTGCTCGATCAGGAGAAACTGGAGTGGGATGAGGCATGGGAGATCACTCAGAAATCTGTTGCCTACACGAACCACACGATTATGGCAGAAGCTCTGGAAAAATGGCCTATCGACCTGTTCCAGCGTCTGCTTCCCCGTGTATATCAGATCATCGACGAGATCAACCGCCGCTTCGTGCAGCAGATCCGTGAGAAATATCCGAACCAGCCTGAGAAGATCGAAAAGATGGCGATCCTCTACAATCACCAGGTCCGCATGGCCAACCTGGCCATCGTCGGCGGCTTCTCCGTCAACGGCGTTGCCAGACTGCACACCGAGATCCTGAAGACCCAGGAACTGAAAGATTTCTACGAGATGTTCCCGGAGAAATTCAACAACAAGACCAACGGTATTACCCAGAGACGTTTCCTGCTCCACGGCAACCCGCTGCTGGCTGACTGGATCACCAGCAAGATCGGTGACGGATGGATCACCAACCTGTATGAGCTGGAGAAACTGGTACCTCTGGCCGACGATCCCCAGGCCCGCAAGGAATTCCGTGAGATCAAGCGTCAGAACAAGGTCCGTCTGGCAAAATACATTCTGGAAAACAACAACATCGAAGTGAATCCCGATTCCATCTTCGATGTTCAGGTAAAACGTCTGCATGAGTACAAGAGACAGCTGCTGAATATTCTGCACGTCATGTTCCTGTACTATCAGCTGAAGCAGAATCCGGAGATGGATATCCTGCCGAGAACCTTTATCTTCGGCGCCAAGGCTGCCGCCGGATACCGCAATGCGAAGCTGACCATCAAGCTGATCAACTCCGTGGCCAATGTGATCAACAACGATCCTTCGATCCACGATAAGATCAAAGTGGTATTCATCGAGGACTACCGCGTAAGCAATGCCGAGATTATCTTCCCTGCCAGCGACGTATCCGAGCAGATTTCCACCGCTTCCAAGGAAGCCTCCGGTACCGGCAACATGAAATTCATGCTGAACGGCGCCCTGACCCTGGGAACTATGGACGGAGCCAATGTGGAGATCGTCCAGGAAGTCGGCACCGAAAACGCCTTCATCTTCGGCCTCTCCGCCGAGGAAGTCATCGCCTACGAGAAGAACGGGAACTACAACCCCCGCGAAATCTTCAACAACGACGAAGGCATCCGCCACGTACTGATGCAGCTGGTGAACGGATTCTACAGCCCGGACAACGCAGAGCTGTTCAAACCCCTCTACGACTCCCTGCTGGACAAGGATACCTACTTCATCCTGAAAGACTTCCGCTCCTACGAAGGCGCCCAGATGAGAGTCGAAAGCGCCTACCGCAACGAAGAAGCCTGGAGCCGCTCCGCGATCCTGAACGTTGCCCATGCCGGCAAGTTCTCCTCCGACCGCACCATCCAGGAGTACGTAGACGACATCTGGCACCTCGACAAGCTGGATATGAGATAACATCTCCGGCGGATCACAACCCACGCCATAAGGAAGGTGCTTTGCACCTGGCACAATTACATATTGGGAGAAAATGATACCTTCTCATAGAAAGGCCGGGAAATGGAGCGCACCATTTCCCGGCCATTTTTGCGCCATCCCGCCACCGCCCGCCTCAGTGGCTTTTTGACGCGGATGATTGCATATTTTTGGGCATCGTGTTATCATCGTCATGTCGGGTTGTTCCTGATAAAGAGAAGTTTTAAGAGAGGTATTGTTTTTATGCAGACGAGGCGTCTAACCAAGAAGGAAATGCGGATTTTTGCTGTGGGGCAGCTGGGGTGGTCGACCCTCAGTGGTATTATCACCGCCTGGCTGGTTACTTTTTATCTCCCTACGGAGGATTCAGTGGCGGCAGGGGCGAAGTTTTATGTACCTACGGGACTGGTGATTTTTGGGGTCCTGACGGTACTGGGACTGATCACTTTTATCTGCCGTATCTTTGATGCGGTTACGGATCCGTGGATTGCTTCCCTGTCCGATCGCAGCCGGAATCCCAAAGGCCGTCGTTTCCCTTTTATGAAACGGGCAGCGGTTCCTTTTGCTCTGGCGACGGTGCTGGTGTTCTTTGCTCCGGTGGAGGGGATCAGCCCGGTGAATATTGCCTGGATCCTGGTGACTCTGATTCTGTTTTATCTGTTCATGACAATGTACTGCACACCGTATAATGCGCTGATTTCCGAGTTCGGAAAGACCCAGGAAGACCGGATGTATATTTCTACCTCGATCTCCCTGACATTTTTCTTCGGCACACTGATTGCCTATCTGCCCTTCGTGTTCGCAGGAATGCTGCGTGGCGCGGTGGGCTATGTCTGGAGCTACCGCCTTTGCTTTATCGTGCTGGCTGTGGTGGCTCTGATCTGTATGCTGGTGCCGGTGATCCTCCTCCGGGAGACCGATTTCGTGGCAGCCACCCCCAGCGACACCGATGCATTCAAGAGTCTGACTAAAACCTTTAAAAATAAGGCATTCCGGACCTTCACGGCTTCCGACATCACCTACTGGGTGGGACTGACTCTGTTCCAGACCGGCCTTCCCTTCTTCGTGACCGTCTCCATGGGGTTAAATGAGTCCTTTACCATGATTTTCATGGGCGGAATGACGATTCTGTCCGCCTGCTTCTACCCCTTCGTTTCCGGACTGGTGGCGAAACACGGAAAGAAAAAACTTGTCATCGTGGGCTTCTTCGGCCTGGCCTTCGCCTACCTTATCACGGCACTGATCGGGCTGATCCCCGTATTGACCGGCCTGGTTCCCGGGATACTGGTGGTAGTCATCTCCGCCTTTCCCATGGCCCTCCTTGGCATAATCCCCCAGGCCATCGTCGCGGATATCGCAGAGGCTGACGCCATCGTCACCGGAGAAAAACGGGAAGGCATGTTCTTTGCCGCCCGCACCTTCGCCATGAAATTCGGACAGTCCGTCGCCATGCTGCTCTTCACCTCCCTCGCCGTCATCGGCGCCGTACAGGTAGAGACCAGCAACGACCTGACTGCCTCCCCCCTGGGACTCCGCATCGTCGCCGTCGTAGCCGTCTGCTTCTGCAGCCTCGGAGCCATCCTGCTCATGTCCTACGACGAAAAACACATCATGCACACCATAGAACACAAGAAATAATTTTGGGACAGGGGGACGTTCGCCCTGTCCCAATTGTCAGACAACTGGGACAAGGCGAACGTCCCCCTGTCCCAGAAGCAGCCCCGGAGCGGCACACCAGATGCCGCTCCGGGGCTGCTTTTTGAAAAGATAGCTGGCGCATTCTCGATGAAGAGATAAAAGAAATGCTGTAGCAGATGGCGGAGGAGTATTCCTTCCG
>CAMOYN010000203.1 GCA_946630035.1 uncultured Lachnospiraceae bacterium | reverse complement strand
GCAGCCTGGCTCCGTCTCCTCGCTGGCCACCATGTAGCGGGAAAAACCATTCAGCACATTGGCCGTATCCACCGTCGCCATCAGGCACGCATCAAAGCCAACGATCTCCAGCGGAGGATTCTCCGTATCCTCCTCGTAGACCTGCGCCATTGCCTCCCGGATTTCCGCCAGCGACAGACTCTCATAGCCAAATACTTCATCCAGAGCCACACCGCCCACACTGCCGCCGCCATGATCCCAGACGATCACGACCTCCCGGTCCGCGGGATAATTTTCGTGGCAGAAAGCCAGAAAATCCGCAAATGTCTGGCCGTCACCCATGTTAGCGAGAGGCTGAGGCTCCTCCCTCCATCCCTGGTCCAACTGCATGACAAAACGATTCAGCATCTCCGGATCCACCACTTCATTGTGCCACTCCTTCGCGCCGCCCGTCTCGATCACCACCGTAACCCCCTCCGGAAGATCATTTCCCATGATCTCCTCCAGGTCCGTGGTCGCCAGCCCGTAATTCGTCTCCAGATCACTGCCGCACATATAGAGATAAATACCCCAGGTCCCCTCCGAGGCGGAGGCAGCTTTCACCTGCAGCGCGAAAACAACCGCAGTCACAATCGCAAACACAACCATAAACCTTGCACGGGGACGGTCCTTACGCAAGGACCGTCCCTCTGTAATAACATGTTTCATCATAATCATGTCCTCCTGCAGAATCCGCGAAACATTTGTTTAACTCTTAAGTGAAGAATAGATTTTTCCACGCGAACACAATAAGTTACTATAAATATAACCCACAATAAGCTTCTCCCTCAACAAAAATCGCACAAAAAGCAGTGTTTTTGCGCAATCAGCAAATCGGAAGGGATCCGAGCCGATCCAAGCGAACCCAATCCGACCTAATCCGACCTAATCCAACCTAATCCGACCTAATCCGACCTAATCCGACCTAATCCGACCTAATCCAACCTGAAGAAACCTGAAGAAACCTGAATAAACCTGAGTAGATCTGAATGAACCTTCCCTTCGTAATAATTGAGCGCAATGTAACAACCGGTTGCATATGCGCTCTTCTCATGCTAGAATGGGGGCTGGACTATCTGGGCGTTTTATCCGCATGGTACAATTGCCTTGGCCTTCCTGAAGGAATACGCCTTAGTCCGGGATTTCTCTTATTCGGAAAGGATCATTATTTACTATGCTCGGAATTGGGATTGACACCGGCGGCACCTGCACGGATGCCGTGATTTATGACTTTGAGACCGGAAAGGTTCTTCACAGCGGCAAAGCGAATACCACCAAGTCGAATCTGGAGATCGGTATTGCGAATGCGCTGGATACGCTTCCCCGGGATCTGGTGCAGCAGGCGGGAAATATCGCGCTCTCTACCACATTGGCCACGAATGCCTGTCTGGAGAATAAAGGAGCACGTGCCAAGCTCCTGCTGATCGGTTTTCAGGAAGAAATGATGGATTATCTGAAGGAGACCTTCGCGAATTACGGAATGAAGGACATGACTCGTTTTCTCGTCCTGGAGGCCCGGCCGGAGGGTGCCTTTTCCCATCCCTTTGACCCGGACTGGGAGGATCTCCGCAAGAAAGCTCACAGCTATTTTGAAGACTGCGACTCGATCGGAATTGTCCAGACCTACCCCCGTTCCAACGGGGGCCGGTTTGAGATCACTGCACTGAAAATTCTGCAGGAAGAACTGGATCTGCCCATTACCATTTCCTACAATATTTCCCATGAGACGGATGTGCTGAAGAGCTGCGTTGGTACGCTTCTGAACTCCATGCTGATCCCTCTCATTTCTGAATTTATCGCGGCCATCCGGCATGTGTGCCAGAGCCGCGGCCTGAATATTCCCGTATCCATCATTCTCAGCAATGGGACGATGATGCCGGAGAGTACGGCGAAGCAGTTCCCCGTGGAGACGATCCTCTGCGGTCCGGCCGCCAGCGTGGTGGGCGGTGGTGCGCTGGCCGGGGAAGACTCCGGTCTGGTCATCGACATGGGCGGGACGACGACAGATATTGCCATCGTCCGGGATCATGTGCCGGCACCAGCCGAGGGCGGCATCAAGATCGGTCAGTGGAAGACCATGGTGCAGGGAATCTACGTGGAAACCATCGGTCTGGGCGGCGACAGCGCCGTCGTGATCGACGACGGAGACCTCTACCTCGATAACGTCCGCGTCATTCCCCTGTCCCTGCTGGCCGCTCAGTATGAAAATGTACTTCCGCTGCTGATCTCCCTGGCGAAGCAGAAAGAATACTGCTCCCGCTCCGAGTTTGAATTCTATGTGCTGCAGAAAGACATTTCCGGGAAAATCGGATACACCGAGGAAGAACAGCAGCTCTGCGCATTACTGAAAGAAATGCCTCTGCCCATCGCCGAGCTGGCACGCCGCATGCACTGCTATACCCATTTCCTGCCGACCCATCGCCTGGAAACCGACGGAGTCATCCTCCGCAGCGGCCTGACCCCCACCGACATGATGATCCTCAAGGGAGATTTCACCCTCTACGACAGCACGGCCGCCAGGATCGCTGCCAAATACGTCTCGCAGATGGTAAAATGCAGCATCCAGGAGTTGCCGGATAAGGTGTACGAGCTGGTACACCGCAAAATGTACAACGCCCTGGGGCGGGTAATCCTGACCCAGAAATACCCCAAAATAAAAGAATTCTCCGATCCATCCTATCTCACACCGATCCTGAACGCCTGCTACGAACAGGCCCGGCAGAAAATAGATGAACCCGAGAAATATGAAGCCGCCGAAGGACTGCTGGATCTCACCTCCCGACTCCCCCTGATCGGAGTCGGAGCCCCGATCCACGTATTCCTTCCCCGCGTCGCCGAACTCCTCGGCACCCGCGCCATTATCCCCGAACACGCCGAAGTCGCCAACGCCCTCGGCGCCGTGGTCAGCCGCCGCGTCGCCCACACCAAACTCACCATCAACGCCGTCTACGAAGGCGAAAGCCTGAAAGGCTTCGCCCTCCCCGACCAGGGGCAGCGCCACTTCTTCGAAGAATACGACGACGCCGTCGCCTACGGAAAAGAAGCAATCCTCCGCACCATCCACGAAAAAGCAAAACTCTTCGGCATCGAAGGAACCCCTAACATTGAACTTACCGTCAAGGACTCCCGCATCGGCCACACCAAGACCGGCATGATCCTCGACATCCACCTCACCGCCACCGCCACCGAGTGAGTCAGAAGGGACGGTTCTTATTGACTCATTGCACACAATGAGTCAATAAGAACCGTCCCTTTTGTCTCAGCCAATGGCTTAGTATTTTTTCTTCAGACGTTCGGCTACGGCCTGGTAGGTGGGCAAAGCCACCTGATATTTCTCGCCCAGACGAACCACCTCATATACCAGCCCGTCAATCTCGGACTGTCTTCCTGCCGCTACATCCCGCTGCATGGAGGTATCCGCCTTCGGATCCAGTTTGGACATGATGTCCAGGTTAATCTTCACGTAATCATCGTCGAATCCATATCCCATCGCATCTGCGAGGTTGGATATTTCCCGGATCAGGGCGATCAGCATCTCCCGCTGGGGCCCTTCCTGCTGGAAATCACCGGCCTTCGCCTGGTAGAACAGGCCAGCCGCTCCCGCCGGAGACACATAGGAGAATTTCTTCAGACAGGCCGTCTCGATGTGATGAGATCGCAGACCGCGAATATTACTATCGTTCAGGTCCTTCTCCAGTTGCTGGAGCATCGCCTCCTGCTTCTCTGACACAGGTGCATCGCCCCTGGTACCAAACACAACCCGGAGGATCTCGCCGTTCTGGGCCAGCTCCCCCGGCTCCCGTATCGTCGCCGAGACGTAAATGCATCCGTCCAGCACCAGGGAATCCGGAATCTGCGGCTGCAGCTTCCCACCCGTTCCGAAAATGTTCAGGATCGGCAGGATAATGGTATCCGGCCCGGCAACATTTCTAAGAAATGGCACAACGGAGTCCAGAGAATAGCCCTTCACACAGACAAAGATCACATCCGGAGCATCTTCCGTTTTATCTTCTACAATATTTTCTTCGGTTTGCTCTTTACAATGCGTCTTAATGCTTATCTCATAGCTCTCCATATCACAGGCCTTCACCGGAATCGTCTTCCGGGTATGACACCACTGGCGATGCAGGGTCAGCCCTTTCTCCTGCATCTTCGCAAGATGCTCCCCGCGGGCAATCAAAGTAACATCCTTACCGGACTCCGTCAGGTTGAATCCCAACACACCGCCGGTTCCCCCAGCCCCCACAATCATATACTTCATTTCATATACTTCCCTTCAAAAAAATGCGTAACTGTTCAGAACCCCTCGACTTTTGCCTATGAGAAGCATAACTGCGGCGTTC
>CAMOYN010000202.1 GCA_946630035.1 uncultured Lachnospiraceae bacterium | reverse complement strand
AAAACCCAGAGTGCCGTTCCTGTTGTTTGAGTCCCAGCCGCAAGCCAGGTGGGTAACCGCAGATGATCCTTCAGCCTTCCGCTCAAAAGGCGGCCTGACATCCGTCCACCAATGTAGGAATCCCGTAAGTCAAAATGTAGGTTCAAATAAAGCAGGTGGTCGTACACCCCAGGCATAGAGAGTATATCATGAAAACTCATTTTCGACAAGTCATTCTCGTCGAATCTTTTTCAGTACCGCATTTTTTAAGATAATGTGGCATGAATCAGGCCGTGGGGATTCAGGCTGTTGCCCTCAAAGGGTGCGAACTCTCCGGTAAGAAGAATCACATCTCCTTTCTTGAGGTAGGTTTCCGGTGCCTCAGCCCCTTCCTCCAGAGAAAATCTCACATCGGCCGTGGAGCAGCATCCGTCATAGACGCTGCAGTAATATTGCAGTTCTCCAGTGTCCGGATCTTCTATGCTGTAATACATCCCCGCCAGCCGGATAATCTTCCCCAGATTCGGCTCCGGATGGGAGAGAATGTTGGTGGTCTCAGCAAACATCATCGTGATGGACAGCGACGTCAGATCCATGTCGATCTCCCTCGTCTCCGTAACCGCCTGGCTCTCCGCCTCCCCGTCGCGGGAATCTGCTGCCCATGCCACCTGGGCGAAGGTAAGATTCACTGCCAGCAGCGCCAGCATCATCCTTGTTATCGTTTTTTTCATATACGATCCCCCTGCCTGTCATCTAATCCGGCTGCTGTCCGTCATGAGCTTTCCAGGCGCATTCTGTCAGGGCAAAGTCCGAGAAGGACGCGGTAAAAGAGGAGTCCTCCGGGCTGCAGGCATATATACCGAAACGGATCTTCCCTCCGCCCTCGTGCATGTGGCAGACCCGCATCTGTTCAAAACGCTCACCATCCCGGGAGCATTCGATGCAGTAATCGTCTTCCCGGCGGCTGAACCGGTACCACATTACTTTTTCCTCCAGCCCGATCTCCGTCGTCGCCCAGTCAGAGTACCCGTGATTGGTAACCACGGACCCCAGATGCTGGAACTGCTCTGTCTCATATTCCACGGAGGCCTTGATCCAGTTTTCGCTGTCCAGATACATCACGATACCACACTGGTCAAAGCGGTGATGACTCTGGGCAAAATCCGTCTTTACGATAAAACTGAAGTATTTTTCCTCCGTCTCCATCTGAAACGCCGGTGCATTATCATTCCGGAAATGGTAGTAGGTTCTCTGCCACAGATCCGTGTGGGGTTCTGTGGTGATCTGAATGGTTCCTTCCTCTATTGTAAAGGATTTCGGTTCCCTTGTCCATTTAAATTGCTTAAAATCCATCTTATTTTCCTTTGTACTTCTCTTATGGAAAATGCTTACTCCCCGGGATCCCCTTTACTTTACCAGGCGATAAATCAGCGTCGCCGGCGGCAGTTCTTCCGGGGCATAGGTGAGGCTTTCCAGGAAACGGGTACAGGCGGCTGGGATTTTGTTCTCATCCGAAGTATAGAGTGTCGCCAGGACCTCGCCTTCTTTTACATATTCTCCGGTCTTTTTCATCAGGACGATACCGGCGCCGTAGTCGAGGCTGTCTTCTTTTTTGCTCCGGCCGGCTCCGAGCAGCATCGAGGAGAGACCGATTCCCTCCGTGTCCATGTGTGCCAGATATCCTGTCTGCTCCGACCGCAGCTCATGTGCCACCGGTGCGATCTTCAGCCGTTCCGGCTCCGTGATGACAGAGGAATCTCCGCCCTGCTCCCGGACCATGGAGGCCAGAGCTCTCAGAGCTGCCCCGCTCTGCACCGCGGTTTCCACCTTTTCCCGGGCATTTTCTTCCTCAGCGCATCCGCCAAGCACCAGCATACGGGATGCCAGCGTCCGGCAGACTTCGCCCAGGTCCGCCGGGCCCTCGCCCCGCAGCACCTGGATGGCCTCCCGCACTTCGAGGGCATTGCCCACGGCATGCCCCAGGGGGATGTCCATATTCGTAATCACCGCTTCCGTGCGGCGTCCTGCCATATGTCCGATCTTCACCATCAGCTCCGCCAGCTTTTCCGCCTGCTCCGGTGTCTTCATGAAGGCTCCGCTGCCGGTCTTCACATCCAGCAGGATGGCATCGCTGCCGGCTGCCAGTTTTTTGCTCATGATGGAGGAGGCGATCAGAGGAATGCAATCCACCGTTGCCGTCACATCTCTCAGAGCATAGAGTTTCTTATCGGCCGGCACCATATTTCCGGTCTGCCCGATGACCGCCAGTCCCGCCGTCTTCACGACCCGGAAGAACTCATCCCGGTTCAGAGCGGTCTGAAATCCGGGAATGGATTCCAGTTTATCAATGGTGCCGCCGGTGTGTCCCAGCCCCCGGCCGGACATCTTGGCCACCCGGCCTCCGCAGGCTGCCACGATGGGAGCCACAATCAGGGTAGTCTTATCTCCCACCCCGCCGGTACTGTGCTTATCTACCTTAATACCGGGGATCGCTGAGAGATCCACCTTATCTCCGGAATCCCGCATGGCAATCGTCAGATGTACCGTCTCTTCCTCGGTCATTCCCTGAAAGCAGATCGCCATCAGCATGGCGGACATCTGATAATCCGGGATGTCCCCCTGGACATATCCGGAGATCATCCAGTCGATCTCCTCATTGGTCAGAGCCTGACCGCGCTTCTTATTTTCGATCAGATCTACCATTCGCATAAGTTTGCCTCCCTGTCGTTAATGTTGCTTGTCAGAAGGTGAAGTTTACCGGCAGCATCTCCTGCAGTGTATACACTCTCCGGTATCCTTCCCAGTCGCCCAGAATAATCCTGAAATCCGGCCGGCAGAACTCCGCCATCACCTGACGGCAGGTGCCGCAGGGCGGTGCCACGGAAAAGTCTTCCCCCTCCGGACCCCCGACCACGGCGATGGCCACAAAGGAGCGCTGCCCCTCACTCACTGCCTTGACAAAGGCCGTCCGTTCCGCACAGATCGTAGCGGAATAAGCGGCATTTTCAATGTTACAGCCGGTATAAACCCTTCCGTCCTCCGCCAGCAGCGCGGCTCCCACCTGGTAGTGGGAATAGGGAGTATAGGCCGCCTTCCGGGCCTCCACCGCTTCCATCAACAATTCTTCATCTGTCATAGCCAGCCCTCCGTTTCGTCACAGAGTTCCTTTGGTGGAGAGGACGTCAGCGATCCGGGGATCAAACTGGACTGCCATATCCAGCGCCTTGGCAAAGGCCTTGAACATGGCTTCCATGATATGATGATCATTCTCTCCGTAAAACACTTTGATATGCAGATTCATGCCAGCCGCGTAACTGATGGCATAGAAAAACTCTTTTGCCATCTGGGTGTCCATCGCGCCGATACTGGCATTGGTAAATTTTGCATCATAGACCAGATAAGGCCGCCCGGAAAGATCCACCGCACAGAGAACCAGAGCCTCATCCATCGGAAGAATGCAGCTGCCGAAACGCCGGATCCCTTTCTTGTCCCCTACAGCCTCCCGGATCGCCGTTCCCAGAACAATGCCGCTGTCCTCGATGCTGTGGTGACAATCCACATAGGTATCTCCGCGGCACTCCAGATCCAGGTCAAATAATCCGTGCCGGGCAAAGCCATCCAGCATATGGTCAAAGAACCCGATCCCGGTTTTAAGATTTGCTTTTCCGCTGCCGTCTAAATCCAGGGTACACCGGATTTTCGTCTCACTGGTATTTCTCTCAATTGCTGCTTTTCTGGACATAACTGCCTCCTGTTCTGGATCGTCTGATATTCATATACCGTCAGAAACTTCCGCCCATATTTTCCAGGGAATCGATGATGACCACGCAGTCCGCCTTCACATGCTGCATCATGAACTTCATCTGATTTTCCGGGATCGCCACACAGCCGCCGGTATAGGGCTTATAGGCTCCCAGGCAGTGCAGGAAAATAGCGGAACCCAGGCCGGGGGTACATTCCTTATTGTAATCAATATTCAGGCAGTACTGATACTCCCGGATGTAATCCACGATATGCTCACTGTTCTCCGTATCCAGTTCCGGATAATCCTTGATGCTGACCATCTGATTGTAGGCCATGCCCTCATTCCCGTCACCGGACCAGTAGGTATCCTCATCCACCTGGGTATAGGGAATCGCACAGCCGGGATCCTCTGCGATACCAAAAGCCGCATTAAATCCATAGGTTCCCACCGGTGTCATGCCATCGCCTTCCTTTGTCTTTCCCAGACCGTTTTTACCGATGAAACCCGGCGTGGTCATGATCATCTGCCAGTTGCCATCGGCATCTTTTTCATGGAGGGAAATCCAGGCATTCGTCTTCTCATAACCGGCCACCACAAACATCTGCTCCGCATCCGCGGCCTGAGGAAGAGCCTTCACCCAATCC
>CAMOYN010000201.1 GCA_946630035.1 uncultured Lachnospiraceae bacterium | reverse complement strand
TCAGGCATCGGGATATCCAGTTTCCAGCGATCCCCCACGGCCTCCTCATAGGTCTGGCCGGCGGAACGTGCACTGGCCGCCAGAGTGACAACCTCATACCAGGGATGATTGTCCAGCAAGGTAATAAATCTCTGGCCGACCATACCGGTTGCGCCCAGAATACCTACTCTCAGTTTCTCATTCATATCTTTTCACCTCTTGAAGAATCTTTCACGCCCGTCCGGCGATCCTGAAAGGTATTTTCACATCATTCTACCCTACATCAAAGTAAAAAGCAAGGGGATGTCGAAAAAAAGAGAAGGAATAAAAAGACTTGACAAGTGCCGTCCGGAATGGTAATATAAAAAAGCTCTGGTTCAACAGAGTCTTTCAAAAGCTTCCATGGCTCAGTCGGTAGAGCGACGCATTCGTAATGCGTAGGTCGCCGGTTCGAATCCGGCTGGGAGCTTTTTTTCTATTCCAGGAATTGCGCCGCATGGAGAAGTCCGAAGTATCGCAGTTCGTAATCCCATCAGAAAAAACCGCCGCAGAACCTTCCGTTCTGCAGCGGTTTTTTCTAATTCGTTATGCTTCGTTCAGGCCCTCGATGACCTGATACAGTAACTTGTATAATGCTCCGGACTCTTCGGTATCCAGGTTGATGCAGGCTCCCATCTTTTCCGGTACATTCAGAGCACGATCCCGAAGTTCGATTCCCTTATCGGAAATGGTAACGATCAGGCTTCTTTCGTCCTCTTCAGAACGGTGACGGTGGATATAACCTTTGGCTTCCAGTTTCTTCAGTACAGGGGTCAGTGTACCGGAATCCAGATAAAGCATCTCGCCTAATTCCTTAACATTGGCGCTTTTGCACTCCCATAATACCATCATGGTAATATACTGGGTGTAGGTCAGATCCAGTTCGTCCAAGTAGGGTTTGTACCTACGAATTACTTCTTTCGCACACGCATAGAGCGGAAAGCATAGTTGGTTCTTCAGCTTTAACGCATCATACTTAGTGTTCTCCACAATAGTTTCCTCACATTCCTCAATCTTGCCCCCGAATTAGAAAGCGCCCCTTTCGCTCTTCTGTTCCATATTTTAATCGTTTTTTCTCTGTTAAAATTATTCCTGATCTCCGAAGACATTATCGCTGTCGGAAAGAATTTCGCCGTCGGCTACTTTCTGCATCATAGCCTTGGCTCCCGCGATGGAATCCTTATCCTGCAGGCTGACATACAGGCTGCGGTTACCCATGGAATAGGTGGTACGGCGGGCACCGGTACCGGAAACGCCGTAGGTCTGCACATTCCAATCGCCGCCATTCTCCAGCTGCATCTTCACCAGTGCGCTGATCTGATCGCTCTTCAGGTCCGTGGTGAAGGAGTTCTGAAGGCTGGACAGCAGAGAGGTATAGGTGGTCAGAATCGAAGGAGAAGCGATCTTCTTCACGATGGCTTTGATCATCTCCATCTGATTTCTCTGTCTCTGGAAATCGCCGTCGATGAAGGAATGACGCTCACGAACGAAGCTGAGGGCTTCTTCTCCGTTTACCAGATTGTAGCCCTGGGTGAAGGAATGATGTCCCACTTCTCCGACGAAGGACTGGCTGGAGTAAACTTCTACACCACCCAGTGCGTCTACGATATCCATAAATCCGGTAAAGTTCATGCGAACATAGTTGTCGATCTGAATGTCGTAGAGATTCTCCAGAGTCTCTATGGAACAGTCAATGCCATAAATACCGGCGTGGGTCAGTTTATCCATACAGTCTGCGCCAAAGGGCAGCGGTACATAATAATCTCTGGGAGTGGTAACCAGAAGGATCTGACGGGTCACCGGATTGATCACCGCCATGATATTTACATCGCTTCGGCTGCGGGATCCCACATCGCCGTAGGTATCAATACCGCTGAAGTATACGATGAAGGTATCCTGCGTCACGACTCTCTCTACCCGCTCCGGCTTGTTCTGCTGCTGTTCGGCCACATCAATCTCTGTCTCGTAGACCATCTTGTCAAGGACGATGGTCATATCATTGAAATCCTGGAACTCATCGGTAATCAGGTCTTTGTAGGATTCATTGAAAAGAATGGCATCTACATCCTTGTCATAGAGAGCCTGTACCATATCGGCCATACCGCTGTACTCTACCGTAACCGGCGGTGTGTCGATCTTGCTCTGAAGATCGGCCAGCGTCTTGTCCGTGTTGCTGCGATCCATCCGGGACTGAATACCCAGTTTCGCTCCGGCCAGATTGTTGAGACCGGCAAAACCGCTGTCCTTCATAGCGACAAAGATCATCTCGTCGGTCTGTACGATCGTTTTGGAACCGGCATCGGTAACCTCTTCAATGGTCTCCTGGGTCTGATAGATATAATAATTTCCCACTGCCAGCACCCCAATTACTGCCAGTGCGATCAGAGATCCCAGGAGGCGGGGGAACAACGTCCGGCGAAATGCCATGATCCAGACCAGAAGCGCAATCAGCGCCAGTACACCGCCGCCGATATACACGTACTGAATCGGGAACATATCCAGCAGATAAACCTGAGCCATAAAAGCAGCAGCAAAAACGGTCAGTATAAATGCCAGGAACTTACTGATCAGACCTCTGCCGCCCGGTTGGGAATATTTGCCGTATTTTTTCCGGCCTCCCCGATAATCACGTTCTTCGTCCATTAAGTATCCTCCTTATATTAAGTCCTAATTTATTCTGTTTCCTCAGTTTCCTGTGAAGTGTCCGTTTCCGAGAGGCTCTCTCCGCTTTCCGAAAGACTCTCTTCCGTTCCCGTCAGACTCTCTCCGAGGTCTTCTGTCTCATGACTTTCCGAAAGGCTTTCTTCCGTCTCCTCCACAGTCACTCCGTCCCGGATCTCCTGCATCCGGCGGGCCGACTCGGCAATCTCCTCTTCGTCCGGCAGGACCACAAACAGGCTGCGGGAGCCCATACTGTAGGTCGTTCTCCGGGCATTGGTACCTCCGGTGCTCACCGTCTCCAATGTCCAGGGCCGGTTATCATCGAGCTGAAGATTGATCAGCGTACCGATGTCATCCATGGAAAAATCTGTGTTTACCGATTTTCTCATGGTCTTCAGTACCCCGCTGTAAGAGGTAAGAATCGCAGGAGAGGTCAGTTTATCGACAATCGCTTTGAGCATCGCCATCTGGTTTCTGGCCCGCTGATAATCGCCGTCGACAAAGGAATGTCTCTCCCTCACAAAGCCCAGGGCCATCTTACCATTCACATGGTTCATGCCCTTCTGATAAGTAAAATGTCCTACCTCTCCGGTGAATTCCTGTTCGGAATTTACATCCACACCGTTCAGGGCATCTACTATATCTATAAATCCGGAAAAATTCACCCGGACAAAGTAATCGATCTTTATGTCGTACAGATTCTCCAGGGTCTGGCGGGAGCAGTCAATTCCGTAAATACCTGCATGGGTGAGCTTATCCCAGGGCTCTCCGTCGATCGCCAGCTGTACATAGTAGTCTCGCGGCGTAGTCACGATCAGGATCCTGCGGGTCACAGGATTCACCGTGGCAATCAGATTGACATCGCTGCGGCTCTTTTTGGAAAGCTTGCCGTAGGTATCAATTCCGCTCATATATACGGTAAAGGCCTCTTCCCGGAGTTTCTGATTCTCTGTCACCTGTGCATGGGGATCCGGCTCCGTCTCCGGTTCGGTCTTTTCCGCCTCCACCGGAATCTCATAATAGAAACTGCGAAGCACCCTCGCATCCTCTGCATAGTTTTCAAAGGACTCTTCAATCATGTCGCGGTAGAGATTGTTATAGATCACCGCCTCGACCTCCCGGTCGTAGAGCCCCTGAATCAGTCCGGAAACATCCTCATACTCCGTGCAGACCGCTTGGGTCCCCCACTCGTCGCTAAGGGTTGTCACTGTCGCGTCCGCATGTTCCCGGTCCAGATTCTTAAGAACACCGATGGCCCGCCACTTCAGATCCGCCGTATCCTGATACTGACTGTCCGAAAGTACTGCGATCACCATCTCATCCATATCTTCCAGGTTTTCTTCCGAAGTGATGGCACTCAGTGCTTCCCTTGTCTGTCCGGCATAGAGACTGCCCACCAGGCTTCCCACGCCCAGGACGACGCCAAGAACCACCGCGATCCCCTGAGCTGCTCTTTTCCTCGTGGCCAGCAATCCGGCCGCCAGTACCGCTGCCGCTCCCAGGCCTGTTCCCAGCATCCACAGGAAACGAGGTGGGATCACTTTCAGTGAAGCCAGCTCCCAGATCAGCACGACCCCCGTAATCACCTGAAAAGCAAGTAAACATACACAAAGGATACCATCGAATCCCAAATGACTCAACAACTTCTCTTTCCAGGAAGGGGATTCAATCGTATCTATATCCGTGCTCTCGGTTA
>CAMOYN010000200.1 GCA_946630035.1 uncultured Lachnospiraceae bacterium | reverse complement strand
CTGATCGATGGCACGGCCGTCGGGACGTTTGTGATCCTTCAGGATCATCTTACGGACGGTCTTCTTCTGATACTGATAGAGAGCTTCTCCTACCGCCTCTTTCCACTCGGGGTGATCTTCGGCGTAACGCTCTTCCAGACGATCCTGGATCTCTTTGATATTCGCATCGCGAACCTGCTTCACATCCGTGAAGACGGCTTTCTCCATCTCCTCGGCAGGAATGAAGGTCGTCATATCCTCCCACAGTTCCGGAGCCACTACGCAGCTGATATACTCGTGCTTCGGCTTACCGCACTCAGCGACGATCTTGTCGATGAAGGCAATGACTTCTTTGTTCACTTCGTGAGCGGCTTTGATAGCTTCAAACATCACATCTTCCGGTACCTCATTGGCGCCGGCTTCGATCATGATGACTTTCTCTCTGGTGGAAGCAACGGTCAGAGCCAGATCGGAGATGTTCTTCTGCTCCGTGGTCGGATTGAAGACAAACTTGCCGTCGATCAGGCCGACCTGGGTCCCGGAGATGGGGCCGTCAAAGGGAATGTCCGAAATGGAGGTAGCAATGGAGCAGCCGATCATAGCGATGATCTCCGGAAGGCAATCCGGATCTACGCTCATCACCATGCTGTTCAGTGTAACATCATTGCGATAGTCCTTCGGGAAAAGAGGACGCATCGGACGATCGATCACGCGGGAAGTCAGGATCGCATGTTCGCTGGGCTTCCCTTCTCTTTTGTTGAAACCGCCGGGAATCTTACCGACGGAATACATCTTCTCTTCAAAATCCACGCTCAGAGGGAAGAAATCAATTCCCTCCCGGGGTTTGTCGGAAGCAGTTGCCGTCGACAGAACCACCGTGTCGCCATAATGCATCAGAGCTGCACCGTTCGCCTGGGCGCCAACCCGGCCGATATCTACCGACAGGGTTCTCCCGGCCAGTTCCATAGAATAGGTTTTGTACATTTGGTCATCCTTTCTAACGTAATAAGGGAAAAAGGGTGGAGGAGTCTCCACCCTGGTCGTCTATTATTTACGAATACCCAGACGAGAAATCAGAGAACGGTATCTCTCGATATCCTTATCTCTCAGGTAAGCCAGCATACCACGTCTCTGTCCAACCATCATCAGCAGACCACGACGAGAATGATGATCCTTCGGATGATCTTTCAGATGATCGGTCAGGTCACGGATGCGCTCGGTCAGCAGTGCAACCTGAACCTCAGGTGAACCGGTATCTCCGGGGGTTTTGCCATACTCAGCAATGATCTCAGCTTTTCTTTCTTTTGTCATGATAATGACCTCCTTATTTTTCATACACACCGCATACCAGGCTGTGGTCGGAGAATCCGGCAGCTGGGTATGGGCGAGCCTTTGTTAAGATATCATAAGCATAGGGAAAAGTCAACCCTTCTTGCGGTCAATTTCCTGCCAGTAACGCCGGGTTGTTTCCGAATCCTGTCGGATCTGTTCCGTCAGGGCTTCCAGAGAATGAAAACGCATCTCCGGGCGGATGAAATGGCAGATCTCCGTCTTAATCTTCTGCCCATAGAGATTCTCACGGAAATCAAAGACATGGGTCTCTACGCTGGCCGCTCCGAAGGCTGTAACGGTAGGTTTGATACCCACGTTGGCGACTCCCCGGTAGACATTTCCGTTCCAGTAGACCTGCGCGGCATACACGCCGAAGGCCGGAAGAACTTTATCCGGGGGAATTTCCTGGTTGAGGGTAGGGAATCCCAGCTGGCGGCCTTTTTGTTTTCCGTGACTGACCACCGAGTGAAAACTGTAAGGGCGCCCCAGCATCCTGGCAGCATCCTCTGCCTTTCCCTGGGCCAGAGCCTGACGGATCCGGGTGCTGCTGACAGGCTTTCCTTTATACAGCTCTTTTTCTACGATATGGAGACGGAATCCCTCTTCTGCTGCACACCGTTCGAGAAAGGCACGGTCGCCCCTCCGCTCATATCCGAATCGCAGATCCGGCCCCGCGATAATCTCTTCCGCCCGGAGTTTTTCTCTTAAAATGTGCTGCAGAAACCGTTCCGCCTGCATATGCCGCAGTTCATCGTTAAACGGCAGCTCTGCCAGCACATCCACTCCCAGCGCCTCCGCCGCCGAAACCTTCTCCTGACGTGTCAGCAGAGTGGCTTGCGGTTTCCCGCAGATCACATTCTGCGGCGGCTGGGAAAAGGTCAGTACGATCATCTGCTCCCCCGGCTTTCGGTCCTGCAGAGCCTGGCGGATCAGTGCCTGGTGTCCCCGGTGAAACCCGTCAAATTTTCCGATCGTCACTACGGACGGCTGATTCTGCTCCAGATGGGCAATATCCACAATATATCGCATAGATTCTCTTCCAGTGCTCAATTTATTTACAGGAACATCTTTACCGGCATGAAAATCCGCCGGCGAAAATCCCATTCGTAAACGGCCGCAAAGGTCCCTTCAGGGAAATATACCGCCGCCTGCAGGGAAGGATTTTCCCCTTCTTCCCGGGGCTGTTCCGGGAACTCTTCTGATAAAGATCCCTGGCTCCTCCGGAGAGGATTGCCGTTTTTCAGATACCGGGCCCCTTCCTCATTTACCACGAACCGGGGCAGTCCGAAAAATACCTTTTCCAGGGGTAGGATCCTCTCTTCCAGCGTCCCTTCGTCCCGAAACTTCTCCACCTCGGACAAGGTGAGGGCTTCTTCTCGGGTGAAACCCGCCGCCCGGGTCCGCACCAGAGATTCCATGGCTCCGCCGCAGCCCAGCACCTCTCCTATGTCGTGACAGAGGGTCCGGATATAGGTTCCCTTCGAACAATCCACTCTCATCTTCACCCGGGGGAGTTCGCAGGAAAGGATCTGAATGTCATAGATATGAACCGGCCGGGGCTTTCGCTCCACCGTTTTTCCTTCCCGGGCCAGGTCTACCAGCTTTTTTCCGTTGACCTTCAGAGCCGAATACATCGGGGGGATCTGCTCTCCTTCCCCGATGAAGGATTTCACCACCTCTGTGACCCTCGCTTCCTCCGGAATGAGGTCGGAAACAGAAAGGATCTGCCCGCTCATATCCTGGGTATCCGTGGTGACGCCCAGCCGCAGCACCGCCTCATAGGTTTTATCGGTATCCGTGAGCAGTTCGCATACTTTGGTCGCACGCCCCAGGCATACCGGCAGTACTCCGGTGGCATCCGGATCCAAGGTTCCGGTATGACCGATTTTTTTCTGGTGAAGGATTCCTCTGAGTTTCGCCACCACATCGTGGGAGGTAAAACCCTGTTCCTTATTAATAATGAGAATTCCGTCCATCTGTTTCCCTGTGCTGTTCTTCGATATGATGAACCACCTGCTGCAGAATCTCCTCCGGATCTCCGGTGGCGCTGCCACCGGCCGCCCGGACATGACCCCCGCCGCCAAAAGCGGACGCAATCCGGCTGACATCCACGATCTGGTTGCTCCTCATACTGATCTTAAACTGCGACGGCCCGGTTTCATAGAGAAATACGGCCGCCTCCACCCCGTCGGTGACCCGCAGCTGATCCACGATGCCATCCATGTCCTTCGGGCTTCCGCCAAATCTTGCCATATCCTCTGCCGTCAGGAAGGATCCGGCCACGAATCCCTCCAGGTACAGCCGGGCACGCAGCAGTGCCTGGCCGAGCAGCTGGTTCTGTGTAAAGGTTTTTTTATAAAATGTATCGTCGATAATGCGGGAAGAAGATACTCCCTTGGCCAGAAGCATCCCGGCGGTCTGCATCGTCTTCTCACTGGTATTGGAATGTTTGAATACACCGGTATCATGGACAATTCCCAGGTAGAGACATTCGGCTGTTTTCTGCGAGATTTTCTCCTTCTCCATCCGGCAGGCGATCACCTCGGACACGGAGCTGGCCTCCGGATGCACGATATTCTCCTCAGCGTAACCGGTATTGGTGATATGATGGTCGATGCAGAGGGTTCTGGCCGCCGTGTCAAAATACACCCCGGCTTCCCCCAGTCTCTCCCGGTCCGAAGCATCCAGCGCCAGGCAAAGGTCATATCGTTTTCCATCGGTAAACTCCGAAGAAACCCGGTCGGCGCCGGAAAGGAAGCGGAAGCTTTCCGGGAAGGGTTCCAGATAGACCTGCACCGGAATCTGCGGATAGTTTTCCCGGATATAATTATACATTCCCAGACTGGATCCGACGCAGTCTCCATCCGGATGAACATGTCCCAGAATAACGATGGATTCCGCCTGGCAGATCCTCTCATCCAATTTCGTCATCGCCATCACCTGGATCTTCATCACCGCGGTCCGGAATCGCTGCATTGACCTCTTCGATCTTCTGAATCATGGCCACACCGTACTCGATCGAGCGATCCGCGATAAAAGTGATCTGGGGAGTATTCCGCAGATTCACCGTACTGGCCAG
>CAMOYN010000199.1 GCA_946630035.1 uncultured Lachnospiraceae bacterium | reverse complement strand
GTTGTAAAAAGACACCAGACCGGGGCGGTTGCCACCGAGAGAATCGTGCTGAGGGCTACCAGCTTCGATGCAAGTTCCGTATCTCTGCCGTATTTGGATGCCAGAACTGCGGTTGTGCTGGCGGCCGGCATGGCTGTCAGCAGCACGATCACTCCGGCTGCCAGGGCATCGATCCGGGTCAGCTTGCAGATCGCCAGCGCAATCGCCGGGATCAGGAAGAGGCGGACGCCGCTGTAAACCACGGTATCTTTATCCACAATTTTGTTCAGCGGGATATCTCCCAGGAGACTGCCCACCAGCAGCATGGACAGGGCGGTATTGGCACTGCCGATGGATCCCACCGTGGGTTTCAGAACCGGCGGTAATGTCAGGGGACTCATCAGAAGCACCAGTCCGATGGCCACTGCCACGATACAGGGGTGGGTCAGCACCTTCTTTATGGTCTCCTTCCGGCTTCCCATCTTTCCGGTGAAGAGGCTGATGCCGATGGACCACATGAAAATTCTCTGGGGGATCAGATAGATGGAGGCATAGAGAAGCCCCATACTGCCGAAGGCACCTTCCGCCACCGGATTCCCCAGAATCCCCGCGTTGGAGATCACCGTCGCATACTTCAGTACATTCCTCTGATGATCCGGGTAGTTGTGGAAGAACAGCCTGGCCAGCAGGAGAGAACCCAGCTGTACCAGGATATTGGCGATCACCATGACACCGCCCAGTGTCAGGATCTCCTGCTGAAAAGCCACGTCAAAGGACTTCACGATACTGCAGGGCAGTGTCACATCCACTACCAGATCCGTCAGTAGTTTCCGGTTATCCCGGGATATCATACCTATTTTCGTCAGAAATAATCCGACGACCATCAGGAGAAGCAGTTCCCCCTGCATCTCCAGTAAATTACTTAAATCCATTATAAAACCTGATTTCTAACTCTATATTCTCCCCATTTTACAGCATTTCACTGCCACAATCCACGATTCTTCCGTCTTTACTCTTCCACCTGCTGGTTGATATCAAAGATCCGGATGTCCACGCCGTCGGGTCTCCCCCATCCTTCCGCACGGAAATGAGCACCATGGAAATAGTCGGCTAGAGCTTCGCTGTCCGTCCAGAAGGTGGGCGTGGCTTCGAAGGGTCTCGGCATACTGTTTCTCTCAAAATATCCGTTGTTCTCCACATAGAGATGGCAGGGGGCTCCGGTATAGTCTTTGCCCTCAAAGATATACTTGGCGCACATGTGACGGGCGCCCGCCGGATTGGTCACCTGGATATCCGCCGCGCCGGGACGGACCTTTCCGCAGAACAGATCCGAGGTCACCTCTCCCCCGAAGGGAATCACCAGCACTTTCCCGTTCTTCGTATACATCTCTGTGCGGTCTTCTTTATTGATGGAAATCTTAAACTCCATGATCATCTTATCAGCCATTGGTATCATTCCTCCTGATATTTCATAGGACTATCTTTTAGTCTTTCTTTTTCTCTGCCTGCTCCAGCATGGCAAAAAACATCTCATAAAAATCATCTTCGCCCGCCAGTTTCGGAGAATTCTCTCCTCCGCCGTTGGTACTTCGCCGGTAGCTGGCATAGAACTCCTCTCCCGCCACGATCACATCCATGGGATAGATCTCATATCCCAGATCCCGGCAGGCAGAGCAGAAAGCTCCCAGCGGTTCCGGATCCCGGCGGGTCGCAAGAAGCTGCTTTCTGAGTGCCCCGTCCCGGAGGGCCTTCTCCTGCAGTTCCTCCAGCATTTCCACTGTATTCATATGTTTACCTCTGTCAATTATCGTCTCTTATTTCCCAGGATGCCCCGGATAAACTGTTTCCCCAGTTCCCTTCCGATGCTGCTGGCAGCGGAATTCAGGCCTTTCTCCAGGGCGGACTGCCGGCGCCGGCTGCTGCCGGTGGTTTTTCTGGCTTCCCGCTCCCTGGCCGCCTGGGCCTTCGCCTCTTCCTTCTCCTTTGCGATGCGGGCCTTCTCTTCCTCCGCTTCTCTCATCAGTTTCTCTGCCTCAGCCTCCGCCTTTTCTCTGGCTTCGGTCAGGATCTCATAGGCAGAACGGGCATCCACGGTCTCATCGTATTTCTTACCCAGAGGGCTCCGGCGGATCTCATCCCGCACCACACTCTCCTCCGCGGCATCCATACTGCTGCGGGGCGGGAGGATATTTGCGCGCTCCACCACGCCGGGGATACCCTTCGGATCCAGCACGGACACCAGGGCTTCACCGGTTCCCAGTTCCTGCAGCGTCCGCTCGGTGTCGAACTTGTCATTGGCCCGGAAGGAGCGGGCGGCATAGCGCAGGGCTTTCTGTTCGTTGGGCGTATAGGCTCTGAGGGCGTGCTGCACCCGGTTACCGATCTGGCCCAGAACACTCTCCGGGATATCGGAGGGATTCTGTGTGATGAACCATACGCTGACTCCCTTGGAACGGATCAGGCGGACCACCTGCTCGATCTTCTCCAGCAGGGCCTTGGGAGCGTCATTGAACAGCAGATGAGCCTCATCAAAGAAGAATGCAATCTTCGGCTTGTCCAGATCTCCCACCTCCGGAAGAAGTTCATAGAGTTCCGAGAGCATCCACAGCAGGAAGGTTCCGTAGAGCAGGGGATGCTGGAAGAGCTCCGAGCACTCCAGAATATTCATATAGCCCCGGCCATCCTCCGCCACTTCAAACCAGTCCCGGATATCCAGCGCCGGTTCGCCGAAGAACAGCTCTCCGCCTTCATCCTCCAGCTTCAGGAGCGCCCTCTGGATCGCCCCCACGGACTGGGAAGAGATATTACCGTAGCTCGTCTTGTATTCCTTCGCGTTATCGGCCACTTCCTGAATCACCAGCCGCAGATCCTTCATGTCCAGGATATCCAGCTGATTGTCATCGGCGATCCGGAAGATAATCCGCAGAACTCCGCTCTGGGTTTCATTCAGTCCCAGGAGTCTCGCGATCAGATCCGGTCCCATGTCGGAAACCGTGGTACGGACGGGATGTCCCTTCTCCCCGTAAACATCAAAGAATCGCACCGGGAAGGCCTGATAATCGTAGCCGAAATAATCCAGGCCCATGTTGTCAATGCTGCGGCGGATGTGCTTGTTCTCATGACCGGGAAGGCACATGCCCGTGAGGTCTCCCTTGATATCCGCCATAAACACCGGGACCCCCATCTCACTGAAGGACTCGGCAATTACCTTCAGGGTGACGGTCTTGCCGGTGCCGGTGGCACCTGCGATCAGACCATGCCGGTTCGCCATCGAAGGCTCCAGATACACCGCCCTCTCACCCGTTGCGATCCAGATCTTGTTTGTATCCTTAATATACATTCCTTCTCCTCCCGCATTTCCATTCTGTGTTTCCCGGAGCTGAAAGATTTATCCTTCATCGCAGAGAGGAAACCTGCGACGGAAAACAGATGACCTCTGCCCCTGGTATCATTCCCATTTTACCATGATTCAGGCTATTCGTCTATTTAAATTCAAAACAGGAAGCGGAAATCCGCCTCCTGCTTAATTATCTCACACCTGTCTCGTAAAGCTCCGGTCTGATCCGATAGAATATTATTCCTCGGTGGGCTGTTTCAGCTGTCTGCGCTTGTTGGCACGCCATACATACAGTCCCAGGGAAAGTCCGATAACGCCATATACCATGAAGGTACGGAAGTACTCACCCAGAGCTGCCTGTCCGAACACGGCTTTACCGATCTCGGGGCTGAGGATGAACATGGCATGGAACAGCAGGCATCCGGTGATGGCCTGTCCGATGGTGGCCTTATCTACGGAAGCACCGCCGACCAGGATGGCCGCTACGGAGAAGTAACCGATGTTGTTATGGGCGGTGTAGGTGTTCAGGGTACCCATATTCTGCAGGTAGATGATCATACCCCAGGCCGCCAGTACGGTGGACATAACGGTGGCCACCACACGGGTGCGGTCCACATTGATACCGTTGGCTTCCGCGATGGTCTGGTTCATACCGCAGGAACGGAAGTCCTGACCCAGTTTCGTATTCATCAGCCACTGGATGAAAACAGCCAGCGCGATGACGATCAGGATCAATACCACCGGAACCCGGCGGACATCGTTCATGGGGCCACCGGTCATGGTCTGGAACAGGAAATAGATGCCAACCGCCAGACTCAGAATAACATAAACACCGAACTTCAGCGGATTCAGCTTGTGAGACTGGCCCTCAGCCTTGTCTTTTCTCAGGAACTGATTCCAGAGGACAAAGAGCAGCACCAGGGCACAGGCTCCCACCATAAAGGGTGCGAAGGGCAGCTGCAGGAGATTATCCAGGGAGTAGGTGACGCTTCCCATGTCAACACTCATACGGATACCGACTCCGTCATAGAGAATCATCGGATGGCTGAAAGCCACCGGAATCACGGCACCGATGACGAACAGAACGATGAACTGGTATACGCCGTTTCCGAAG
>CAMOYN010000198.1 GCA_946630035.1 uncultured Lachnospiraceae bacterium | reverse complement strand
TTCCGGACGGCAATGCTTCGGAGACAGCAGCTCCGGCAAAATATGCGGTAATGGGCGGGCGACAGGGGACAGACCCCTGTCTCCCACGATGGCGGGTGGCGGACGAAAAAAGGAGACAGGGGTCTGTCCCCTGTCTCCTATTTCTCCTGCATCCAGCCAAGGACCGTGTGGATCTCCTCTATATATCCCGCGTCCTCATTCGGGGTCTCCAGTATGAACGGCCGCCCCTGCAGTGCGGGATGCAGTGCGATCCGTTTCATCGCCTCCAAGCCCAGGAACCCCTGCCCCAGCTTCTCGTGTCTGTCCTTATGCGATCCCCGGTCATTCTTGCTGTCATTGAAGTGCACCGCCTTCAGGCGAGGGAGGCCGATCACATCGTCAAAATGCTGCAGCACACCATCGAGATCGCCCACAATGTCATATCCCGCATCCCAGGTGTGGCAGGTGTCAAAACAGACCCCGATCTTATCCCGGCATTCCACCCGGTCGATGATCTCCCGGAGTTCCTCAAAGGTTCCACCGATCTCCGAACCCTTCCCCGCCATCGTCTCCAGAAGGACCGTCGTATGCATATCCGGCGTCAGCATCTCATTTAAGGCATCCGCAATCAGGCCGATCCCCGCTTCCGTCCCCAGACCGGTATGCGTCCCCGGATGAAAATTGTACAGATTCCCCGGCAGCCCTTCCATTCGCTCCAGATCCTGCCGCAGCATATCCCTCCCGTTGGCACGGGTCTCCTCCTTCGCGGAACATACATTCATCGTATAACTCCCGTGCGCCACCAGAGGGCCAAAATGCTCCCGCCGCAGATGCGCCTGCAGCGCCAGCATATCCTCCGACAGAACCGGCTTCGTCCTCCCGCCCCGCGGATTCCGCGTAAACCAGGCGAAAGTATTCCCGCCAAACCGGCTCATCGTCTCCCCCATGGCCCGATAACCATCCACCACCGACAAATGACAACCAATATAGATCATATACGCATTCCTTTTCCAATTGATGTCTCAATTAATTTCCCAATCAATTTCCCAATCCATTTTTCAATCCATTATCCAATCAGTGACCATTTCCCGGTCACACTATAACCTCACCACATACGCTCCGAAGGGAGCCAGCGACAGCTTCGCAATTTTAAAGAATTGCTTTCCAAAGGGGATCCCTACGATGGTAATACACCAAAGACAACCAAGCAGGAAGTTCCCCAGAGCCATCCACCATCCGTTTAAGCAAAACCAGAGCACATTTACCAGAAACGAAACGGCTCCTCCGCCGTATTCGATCTCCCTTCCGAATGGCCAGAAAGATATCGCAGCAAATTTGAAGCACTGAAGGCCGTAAGGTATTCCTATGACTGTGATACACCAGAAAGCTCCGGACAAAACCCATGCCATGCCGCTGACAAAACCTCCGAACACAAACCAGCAAATATTTCCCAGCAATCTCATTGATTCACCCCATCTTCCGAGCCATGACCAAAAAACGAAACGACGATATTCTAATTTGTACTATATCACGAAAATAATGCATCTTGAACCTTCCATCTAAACTCCGTTTTTCTGAATCAAACGATACACCAATCTTATCATGTGTTCTGGGATCTGCCGCAAATGGCAGGGCATGTGAACCACTCCCGTTCTTCCCCGCCCCTCATTCGAC
Source organism: uncultured Lachnospiraceae bacterium (assembly GCA_946630035.1). Taxonomy (GTDB): domain Bacteria; phylum Bacillota; class Clostridia; order Lachnospirales; family Lachnospiraceae; genus UBA3305. Next base: position 2,786 of record CAMOYN010000198.1, on the reverse strand, counting down.
GACAATCACTTCTTTATATCGTCATTATGTCGGATTTATATCCTCGATATTTCGGCTTCACATTCCTGCAAGATCGCCTCTACATCCGCCCCTACAATATCCAGTCCAACGGCCTGGATCAGCTCCACGTCTTCAATGCCGTAGTAGCCCTGGGCCAGAGCCCGGACATAGCCAAATCCGAATTCCACCGGAGCAAAGGTTCCTCCCGCCGTCATAGCGTAATATATTTTCTTCGCCCGGCACAGTCCCTTCGGGATTCCCTCCGGTGTATAGACAAATGTGATACCAACCACATTTACCTGCTCCAGATACTGCTTGAGGGCTGCCGGGAAAGAAAGATCCCAGTAAGGAGCCGCGATCACAATCTGATCCGCCTCCGCGAACTGACGCGCCAGTGCAAACATCGGATCCTCAAAGGCACCGGCAGCAATCAGCTGATCTCGTTTCGCCAGGAATGCTTCATCCGCCACCGGGAATGACAGCTCTGCGAGGCGAACCTCCTCCACCTCTATCGCTTGTTTTGGAGAACAAGGCTCTTCTGCCTCTCTGGCCAGTTTTGTCAGCAGACAGTCCGTTAGTCGTTTTGTCCGCGACTGCTCCCTGGCACATGCATTTATAAATAAAATCATCCAGCTCCTCCTTTTCTATTACACATTTTTCTATAATGTATTTCTATGTTATGTATTTCTCTGTTATGTACTTCTCTGTTATGTATTTTCCTGTTATATATTTTCCTGCTCAGGATGCACCTATTCGATACTCGCTCCTTCGAGATTCCCTGGTTCGGTACTCGTTGGTTCGGTATTCTCCTGTTCTGTATTCACTGGTTCGGTATCCGCTTCTTCGAGGATCACTTCTTCGGTATCCGCTGGTTCGGTATTCTCCCGTTTAGTATTCACCGGTTCGGCATTCGCTGGTTCGGTATTCTCCTGTTCTGTATTCACCGGTTCGGCATTCGCCTCTTCGAGGATCACTTCTTCGATATCCGCCTCTTCGATATCCACCTCTTCGATATCCATTTCTTCGATATGCTTTCTCCGATCCGGCATTTCTCTGTTCGGGATCTTATCGTTCAGTTTTTTATCACTCAGTTTTTTGCCGTTCTGTATTTTACCGCTCTTAATTTTGCCGTTCTGTATTTTACTGCTCCGCATTTTGCTGATCAGCATTTTACCGTTCCGGATTCCCTCGTTCAGTATTCTCCTGATCTGATTTTTATCAGGCCAGCCCGTAATCGTGATCTGTTTTGCCATTTTCTTCACAAGCGGTGTCAGGAAATACAAAAGCACTGCTGCTATTCCCGCCAGGATCCGGAAGGATCCCATCCAGGCTGAAATAAATCTCTCCGTGAATCCCACATTTACGGCTGCCATGACAAAAGTCATCCATAATGCATACAGAAAGCCGAGTATCATGGCTCGCAGCAAATGAAATGTGATGCCGTGGATTTCCGTTTTCTTCAGACAGATCGAGACAGCGGGAGTTACTATGTACGATACCGGGAACAATGCAATAATGGCGATAATCCAGTTTCTCAGCCAAAGAAACAACACAAGAAAATGAAACCCCCGGGTCATCACCGTCACCAGGAAGCTCATAATTCCACACATGATAATAGCCATAATACCTGTTGTTACCAGTCGCTGTTTTCTATCCATAATAATCCCTCTGATATTGTGCGTCACTGCGCAAGATCGTGCGCTACCGCACATTATTGTACACTGATTTGCGCTGTCGTATATCTGTCGCATATCTGTTGCTATCTCGCATCTGATTTGCGCTATTGCACATTATTTTGCGCTGCTGTCTAATCTTCCGCAATCATTATCACCACATCTTCTTTGCCCAGGAGATCCGTCATTTCTTCCTGAGAAAGATCTACATGGCCGAGCCTGGTATACGCCCAGGAATTGGAGCCATAGAAAACGACAATCTGATTGCCGGAGTACAGAACAATATCTCCATAATCGGTGGTTGTCTGCTGATCGTCCCTTACGATACTCTGTCCGAGAGAACCAACCTGCTCAAAACCGCCATACATGGACATCTGTATGGTAATAGGAAGCAGCTGCCTCAGGGCTTCTACGGAAGCATTTTCCTCCCATACAACAGGCACTTCCGTCTCTCCGATTTTCATTTTCATTGATACCACCTCATTTTCCGATAAATTCTCCTCCGCGTTCTCGGACGATTCCGCCGCCGGTACAGCCGTTTCCGAATCCTCCGTAACGATTTCGCCGGTCCAGGTGTTGATGCCCCCGAACTCATAAATGTTCTTGTATCCCATAGAAGCCAACTTCTGGGACGCCTGTTTGGAACGGTTACCCGATCTGCAGTAGATCAGAATGATCTGGTCATAATCCGGGAGGGCTTCCGGCGAATCACTGCCAATGGATTCATTCGGAATCAGGATCGCGCCGGGAATATGCCCCGCATCATATTCATCCTGCCGCCGCACGTCGACAATGACATGCCCATCCTCCCTGGCCATCATTTCCTTTGCCTCTTCCTGGCTGATCTGCTGATAGGATGCGGTTCCTTCCTTAGATACACTACTCTCTGCAGATGTAGCCCCTTCCGTAGATGCTCCCACCCCCGTGGATATGGCATCGTCGGTGGATACTGAGCTTTCCGTGGATACCGTGCCCTCCCTGGATACCGCGCTCTCCGCGGATAACGTACTCTCCGCGGATACCGGGCTCTCCGCGGATACCGGGTTCTCCGCGGATAACGTGCTCTCCGTGGATAACGTACTCTCCGCCAATACCTGGCTCTCCGTGGATACC
>CAMOYN010000197.1 GCA_946630035.1 uncultured Lachnospiraceae bacterium | reverse complement strand
GGGGGGGGGACAATCAGGGGCGGGGACAATCAGGGGCGGGGACAATCAGGGGGACGGTCCTAACGATCATTGATCGTTAGGACCGTCCCCCTGATCGCTGATCGCCCCCCTGATCCTCCAGGCTCTTGCAAAAACAGGAGGAATAGTGTAGACTGAGAATGTGCCAAAGAACGGCACAAAATGAAAAGAGGCTCCATTAATTGCCTGAAAATTCAGGTGGGAACACTTTTTTGCAAGGAGGCGAAGGAATGAAAGAGAGAGAAGAAAGGATTCTCAGAAGCATGCTGAGAGGTCTGAAATGGGTGCTGGCACTGTGCATCTGTCTGCTGCTGGGGTGGCCGGGGTCGGCAGGTGTCCGTGCTGCCGAGAAGGTGGGGGAACTTTCCGGCCGGGAGGCGTTCCGGCAGGTGGAAGGAGAGTGCCTTCGTCCGCAGGTGGTATTTGAGGGGGCAGAGAGAGTTTCAGAGGCTGAGATGTCGACCCTGGAACTGAAGGCGGCAGCCCGCACGAAGAAAATGACGGATTTCTATAAGAAGGTGATTCAGCAGCTGCTGAAACGCAAAACCTCTTTTACCATTATTTATAACGGAAGTTATAAAGACATCTATTCGAAGGGGCCGGCCTATCATCTCGAACAGATGAGCCTGATGGATGACAAATCCACCAGTGACGATGCGGATTTTATGCAGATCGATATCTATCAGATCGGATATCAGATGCGTTTTACTTCCAAAAAGACATCTGTTACCTTCCACATGGTTTACTGGGATGATCTGAAACAGGTGAAGGCTGTCAATAAAAAGTCGGCGGCCGTCCTCAAAAAGCTGAAGATATCCCAATACTCTACAGTCGGTAAGATCAAGGCGATTCATGATTACGTGGTGGATCTGGTTCAGTACGACCAGACGTTGGCGGATCACAGCGCCTACGGTGGCCTGGTCCACTCCAAACACACTACCGTATGCCAGGGTTACGCACTGATCATGTATAAGCTGCTGACCGACGCAGGAATTCCGACACGGATAGTAACCGGTTATGCAGGGGGCGGCTCCCATGCATGGAATGCCGTAAAGATCGGTAAGAAATGGTATCATCTGGATGCAACCTTTGATGATCCGGTAAGCTGGGAACCGATCCGTACCTATAATTATTTCCTGCTGGGATCGGTAAACTGCGGAATGGACCATCTGGCCGATGACTTCTATGCATCTATTAAATTTAACACAAAGGACTATAACTGGCAGAAGGCCCTGAAGAAATCCGACAATGAAGCCGATCAAAAGCTGCTGGAAGATATTCCTGAATGGTAACTCTCGCGAGGCGATCCCGGGGATGATCAAGGACAATCAGCGATCAGGGGGACGGTCCTAACGATCATTGATCGTTAGGACCGTCCCCCTGATCTCTGATCGCCCTTGATCTCTGATCGCCCCCGGATCACCCCTGATCGGGGCGTCCCCGGGATTTCCCGGAATTTTCCGGAAAAAGGGCTTGCTTTTTTTACCTGTATATGATAGGATATACAAAGTTAAATAGTTATTGTAGAGGAGTGGGCGTGAGTCCACTCTTCATCTTTGTTGAGAGGAACGGATTTGGCTAAACGAGAAGAATACGAAATGAAGACGGAGGAGCTGCTGGCTCCGATTCTCCAGGAACAGGGTTTTGAACTGGTGGATGTGGAGTTCGTTAAGGAAGGCAGCAATAAATACCTCCGGGCTTATATTGATAAGCCGGGTGGAATTACGGTGGATGACTGTGAGACGGTGAGCCGTCGTCTCAGCGATCTGCTGGATGAGAAGGACTTTATCGAAGAGTCCTATATTCTGGAAGTCAGTTCTCCGGGGCTGGGACGTCCTTTGAAAAAAGAGAAGGATTATGTCCGCAGCAAAGGCAAAGAAGTGGAGATTCATCTGTTTCGTCCCGTGAACCATGAAAAAACGTGGGAAGGTCTGCTGACAGACTGGGATAAGGAAACTGTTACGATCGCATTGTCGGAGGAGGAATCTCTGACAGTGGAGCGGGCAAATATCGCATTGATACGTCTGGCATTTGATTTCTAGGAGGAAAAAATCATGAGCAACGAATTGCTGGAAGCCTTAAATATACTGGAAAAAGAAAAAGATATCAGCAAGGAAACGCTCCTTACGGCGATCGAGAGTTCTCTCCTGAAAGCCTGTGAGAACCATTTCGGTAAAGCCGATAATGTGAAAGTAAGTATCGACCGGGAGACCTGCGAGTTTGAACTGTACCGTGAGATGACGGTGGTGGAGCAGGTGGAGGACCCGGTGACGCAGATCAGCCTGACGGATGCCCAGAAACTGAACGGGCATTATCAGGTGGGGGATATCGTTCGTCAGGACATCGAATCCAAGTCCTTCGGCCGGATCGCGACGCAGAATGCGAAGAATGTGATTCTGCAGAAGATCCGCGAGGAGGAGAGAAGCTCCGTATACAATTATTTCATTGCCAAGGAGCGGGAGATTGTCACCGGTATCGTCCAGAGAAATCTGGGGCACAGCATCAGCATCGACCTGGGCAAGGCGGACGCGGTGCTGGGAGAGAATGAGCAGGTTCGTGGCGAGAAATATGAACCCACCGACCGGATCAAGGTTCTGATTCTGGAAGTGAAGAATACAAACCGCGGCCCCCGCATCCTAGTTTCCCGGACCCACCCGGATCTGGTGAAGCGGCTGTTCGAGGCCGAGGTGGCGGAGCTGCAGGATGGCACGGTGGAGATCAAGGCGATCTCCCGTGAGGCCGGTTCCCGTACCAAGATGGCTGTGTGGTCCAATGACCCGGATGTCGATCCGGTGGGCGCCTGCGTCGGTGTGAACGGTAACCGCGTGAATTCCATCGTAGATGAGCTGGGCGGCGAGAAGATCGACATTATCAACTGGAGCGATAACTCGGCCGAGCTGATTGAGAATGCACTGAGCCCTGCCAAGGTAATCTGTGTTCTGGCCGATGATGACGAGAAGACCGCGCAGGTAGTCGTTCCGGATTATCAGCTGTCTCTGGCCATCGGTAAAGTGGGACAGAATGCCCGTCTGGCCGCCCGCCTGACCGGCTATAAGATCGATATCAAGAGCGAGACCCAGGCAAGAGAGAGCGGTCTGTTCGAAGAGATCGGATATATCGAAGATTACTACGAAGAAGAAGACGACGAAGATTACGAAGACGAAAACGAGTACAACGAAGAAGATTACGACAGCGACGAATACTACAAAGAAGCGTATGCGGATGACAGCGTATACGAGACGATGGATGATTCGGATGACGAAGATCCTGAGACAGCGGAAGCTGTAGAAGAGCCGGCGGAGGAACCGGCCGCCTCTGTAGATTAAAGACTCGCGGAGCATTTATCTCGGAAAAGCGTTCTCGCCCGGAAGAGATAAATCGTACCAGTAACTTAGGAAGGGGATGTATTCGGATCGTGAAGCGCAAGATGCCGCAGCGTACCTGTACCGGCTGCGGAGAGATTAAAGATAAGAGGGATTTGATTCGTATCCTCCGGACTCCGGAGGGGGAATATGTTGTGGATGAAACCGGAAGACAGAACGGGCGGGGCGCCTATATATGTCGCCGCCGGGAATGTCTGGAGGCAGCGATCCGCAATCATGGCCTGGAGAGGTCTTTCAGAACGGCGATACCGGGCGAAGTGACAGATCTTTTACGAGAGGAGCTGGACCGACTTGATTCCTGAGAAAAAGATATGCTCCATGCTGGGACTGGCCCAGCGCGCCGGAAGGATTGAAAGCGGAGAGTTTTCCACCGAGAAAGCAGTTAAAAAAGGAAAAGCTTACCTGGTGGTGGTGGCTTCCGATGCCTCCGGCAATACGAAGAAAAAATTCCATGATATGTGTTCTTATTACGGTGTAGCGATCCGCACAGGACCCGGAAAAGAAGTATTGGGACATGCCATCGGCTGTGAGCTGAGGGCATCTCTGGCAGTAACAGATCAAGGTTTTGCTGACGCGATAGCAGCGATGATGGCAGATGCATGTGAAGATGACATGGCAGTGAAAGAGAATTTAGACGGAGGCAGTGAGAATGGCGGAGCTGAATAATGAAAATAAAGAAGTAGCGGCGGAGCAGCCGAAAAAGAAAAAAATCACAGCTGTTTTCCGTAAACAGAATAGTACGCAAAACAGTTTAAAATCCCGTCCGGCGGGAAGTACAATGAAGAAACCGGCAGGTACAAAACCGGGGGCAGCAAAACCGGCCGGAACCCGTCCTGCGGGCAAACCCGGTGAGAAACCGGCGAGACCGGCCCGTCCGGTAAAAGAGGGCGAGCGTCCGGCAGCGGCAAAACCCGCAGCGGTGCGTCCCCGTCCGGCAGAGGGCAGTGAGGCACCGGCAGAAAATAAACCTGCAGCCGCGGTCAAACCCGTGGTGAAAGCAGCCGAGGGAACACCGGCAGCCGAGAAGACTGTGGTGAAACCGGCGGCAGAGAAAACGGCCGCGGTAAAACCGGCGGAGAACAAACCAGTCGA
>CAMOYN010000196.1 GCA_946630035.1 uncultured Lachnospiraceae bacterium | reverse complement strand
GGGGACGGTTCTTTCTGACTCATTGCATGCAATGAGTCAGAAAGAACCGTCCCCACTGTCTCATTGGACCCAATGAGTCAAAAAGAACCGTCCCTCCTGACTCCCTCCTGACTAAGAGAAAAGCCCCGTGGGCAATGCCTGCGGGGCTTTTCTCGCCGACGTTCCGGCGTTATCGACGTTCCGGCCCTAATCAAGGGTTACTGGTGTTCGAAGTAGAGTTCGATGCCTTCGTCGCTCATGAGCAGGCGGCCGTCTTCGGTGAGGGTTGTGGCGGAATCCAGCAGGAAGATGCTGCCGTCTTCGTTTACCATCCAGGGAATGACGGAGGTGCCGCCTTCTTCCTCCTGGAATTCGCAGGTGCCGTCGGCGTTCAGGGTGAAAACCATCTCCATGTTGATATCGGAGGCTTTGTAAGTGGTGTCGCCCATGACGATGTCGGTGGCTTTCCAGGTTCCGAGGAAGGGTTTGCCGGCTTCGCCGACGGGTACGGCTTCGAAGGTCTCGGGCTCGGGCTCGGTTTCCGGCTCGGGCTGGATGTAAGGATTTGCTGCGTAGTCGTCGAGGATGGCGGCGATATCGGGAAGCTCGGCCGGTGTGCGGTCGCAGGTCCCCTCATTGATGGCAGTTTCGGCTTCGCCACCCCAGACCAGGATGTGGTCTGCCTTTTCCCGGTTGGTTTCGTCGATACCCTCCGGAAGTGTGACGCTGACCACTCCTTCGGCGCCGGCGATGAGGCCGTCGTTCGGGATGAAGGACAGGTCAGTGGTTTCGAAGCAGACCTTGTACAGGGAGGTGCAGTTATTGGCTATGACGCCGCTGACCTCCTTCACGGCATCGGTGATGTGCAGCTCGGTGAGGTATGCGCAGTTCCAGAAAGGTGCATAGCCGATCCTGGTGGCATTTACGACAAATTCCCGGATGCCGCTGTTTACAAAGGCGCTCTCGCCCAGGTAGGAGATGGGCAGCGGGGTGTAGACCGTCTCAAGCAGATCGGTGCCCTCGAAGCAGTAGTTGTCGATCATGCCGACGCCATTGACGAAGATGACCTCCCGCAGGTTCCGGCACAGGGTAAATGTGGCGCGGCCGGTGCTGACGGCGGGGCCGTAGCAGATGAAGGACTCCAGCTGCTGGCAGTAACTGAAGGCACTGTCGGCGATCTTCGTGACCGTCTCCGGCAGGATGACGGACCGCAGGTGGGTCCAGATCGTCTGGTTGCTGACCATATCCGTGTCAGTGTAATCCCGGCAGGTGCCAAAGGCATTGTAGTCGATGGCCCGGACGGTCACACCGTCGATCTCCCGGGGAACAACGACGTCGGCTTCCTTGCCGGTATAGCCGGTGATGGTGCCGGTCTCCGGATCGAATTCAAACAGGGAGGCATCGGTCGCCTCGAAGGGCATGGCCACCAGTTCCCTCGGGCTCTCGCCTTCCCGCAGCAGCGGCTGGTACCAGGGCAGTCCCAGAGCGGCCGACAGGCGTGCCACTTCGGCGTCGGGGACATCGGCGGCGAGGACAACACCGGAGGGATCCGCTTCGATGGCGGCGCATCCGGCAAAGATCGTATCCGGCAGCACCGCGGTGTCGCATTTCACAACCACCTTCGCCAGGTTCTCGCATCCTTCGAAAATGTTTTCTCCCACAGAGGTCAGGGAAGCCGGCAGGGTGATCTCCGTCAGCCCGGTACAGCCCTTAAAGGCTCCGTCGCCGATCTCTGTGACCGACTCCGGCAGAACGATTTCCTTCATATTAATACAGTTCCGGAAAGCTTCCCGGCCGATGGTAGTGACGGAATCAAACAGATCCACCGTCTCCAGCACGCTGTCCGCAAAGGCCTCCTCGCCGATGGTGGCAAAGTGGTCATTGTAGCAGACGGCAAAATAGGTCACCACCTGGTTACCCTTCAGAGCTCCGTCGGCAATTCCCGTAACGGTAATGTCATCGAAGGTATCCCAGGGCCGGATATGGCTGGCCGTGCCGGTGTATCCCGTCAGCAGACCATTTTCATAGGTGCTCATATGTTCCTGGTCATAGTCTACCTCCGGATTCTGCATCCTCCAGACATAGGGAGACTGGCCGATGCTCTGGAAAAATGCATTGATGGTCTGAACGCTTTCCTTGGTTGTGCGGGGATTCATGTCCACATCCGCCAGCGACAGCCCTTCAAAGGCCGTCTCGGCGATCTTGGGAATTTCCGTGCCGGCAAAAACCAGGTAATTAACACCCGTGCCTTCAAAGGCCGCCTTGCCGATGGAGCGGATCGATTCCGGGAAATAGAGATCGGTGATGCGGAAACTGCCCTGGAAGGCCCGGGCGCTGATCTTCTTCAGACCCTCGGGGAAATGTAATTCTCCCATCAGTCCGGAACGGGCAAAGGCACCCTTCCCGATGGTTTCCAGACCCTCATTGAAGCCCACTTCATAACCCATGTACCCTTCAAAGGCAGACTCTTCGATGGTTCGAAGGGTCGAAGGAAATTCCACCCATTTCAGTTTGGGCAGTCTGGAAAATGCTTTCTCTCCGATGGTCTCCACTCCTTCGGGAATGGCGATATCCCAGGCCAGGCAGTTCAGTGTGTTAAATGCTTCCGGGCCGATGGCTTTCACGGCCGTTCCCCCGATGCTGGCAGGGATCTTCAGATAATTTGCGTCCCCGCTGTAACCGGTGATGGTTCTGGTGGCAGCGTCAAAGGTAAAGGCATCCTCCGGCGCAGTCAGGTCCGGCGTGACCGCGGGCTGCCCGCTTCCCTCTACGTGGTAATCCGGGAGAGCTGCCTGATATTGCTCCAGCTGGTCATCCGGAACAAGAATTACCAGATCTTCGGGAAGATATTCAAAGGTGCTGGGACCAAAATGCGGCACCGGCCCCAGGAAAGTGACCTGAGTAAGCCCGTTGCAGCTGTAAAAACAGTTGTTGCTGATGTAGGACACGCTGGCAGGAACCGTCACTTCTTTCAGGTTGCTGCAGTCGTAGATATTGTAGTCGCCGAGTACTGTCAGATCCTCCGGCAGACTCACCTCCGTCAGACTCTCATCGCCGTAATAGGTCGAACTCTCGATGAGGCTGTCGGCCCGGACCGTTCCGGGAAGCAGAAGCGAAGCCAGAAGAATAAGCGCAGGAAAAACATATTTTTTCATAGAAATCCTCCGTTTCCTAAGGGACGGGTGAAATAGTTGCATAATCAGATGAAAATTTACACCACTTTAAGTATAGGCGAAGAACGGCGCATTTTCAATCTCTGATACGGGATTTCCGGATACTTTTGTGATTAAATATCTCGGAATATCATAGAAAGAACCCCTTGTTCCCTCGCCGCAATTCGGATATACTAGTATCTGGGAATCTTTCTGTTTCAGGAACGCCCTGATGTTCCTGCCGCGCGGCATCTGGCGCCTGCCTCTTTAGCGTGGCTGCGAACCGTCGGAAGTGTGCAGTATTAATTTCTGAGTATATAAAATGGGGGGAGTCTCCTATGAGATTCGGAAAAAATATAAATATAAGAATTGTTATCATCGGGAGCATCCTGGTCATCCTGATCTTTGCTTTTGGTACGACGTGGATGAACCAGGGAGCCAGAAGGGATACGGAAAAAGCGGTCCGCAGTGTAAGCAGTCTGTACCTGGATGAGCTGGCCGGCCGGCGGGAGCAGGTCGTTTCCTCCAATATCCTGGGGCAGATCTCAGAGATTCAGACGGCTCTGGATATTATGACGGAGGAGGACCTGAGTGATTTTTCCCATCTGCAGGCGTATCAGCATAAGATGAGAAAGCTCTTTACCGTAGAAAAGTTCGCGTTTGTAGACACCGAGGGACGGATCTATACGGCCGACGGCATACAGGATAATATAGAAGACTATTCCTTTGATTATCACACGGTTTCTGAGCCGGAAATATCGATTCTGAACCTGGATACAGCGAATAAAAAAGTGGTGATTGCTGTTCCGACCGATAAATCCGTAGAGAGAACGCACCTGGTGGCCTGTTTTGTGGAAATTGCCATGGAGGAGATGCTGGCCGGGGTCTCCATGCAGTCCCAGGAAAACGGTTCGACATTCTGCAATATTTACACCCGGGACGGTATCGCTCTGAGCAACACGGTTCTGGGCGGCCTGGCGGTGGAAGATAATCTCCTGGAGGCGCTCTCCGGAGCGATCTATGAGCAAGGATATTCTTTTGATAAAATTCAGCAGGATTTCGCGGAGGGAAACCGGGGGGAGGCAAGCTTCGTCTACAATGGCATACGGGAGACTCTCAGCTATATCCCGGTGGCGGGGACGGACTGGTTCCTGACCTACCTGATCCGGGAGAGCGTTATCAGTGATCAGATCAGCACCATCACAGCCGGAACGATCCAGCGGGGCGTATTTCAGTCTCTGATATCCGTCCTGGTTCTGATGACGATGTTCCTGTTCATTTTTCTTCAGACAAGGAGAAATGCCAGACTGCGGCTGGAAAAGGAGACTTCCGATGCCGCAAACCGTGTGAAGCAGGAGGAGCTGGAGCATCGGCTGGAGCTCCAGGAGAAACTGCTGCAGGAAGAGCGCACGAGGG
>CAMOYN010000195.1 GCA_946630035.1 uncultured Lachnospiraceae bacterium | reverse complement strand
ATCAAGAACGCCTCGGCGTTCTTGCCGCGCCGCGCAAGGTGCGAAGCACCTTCCTCATTGCGCGGCTGCGATCCGCCGGAGGCTTTAATCTCTGATGCGGGTTTGTATCCCACGTCAGAGATTGAAAGAAGCAGACCAGTTGAAGTCATTTCCTGGTCTGCTCCTTTTTCCTCCGCCTCTGATCTGTCACCACAGATCGTTAGCTTTTTTCCTCCGCCTCTGATCTGTCACCACAGATCCATGGCTGTTAATCTGTCGTTGCCAGTCGTTCTCCGGCATTCCTTCCTCGTTTACTGATAGTATTCCTCGGGAATCCGATCGATCCATTTGGTGATCGCTTTTTTCTTCTTGGCTGTTACCGTGCAGGTGTACAGACGGAAGCTGTCTTTATGGGTCTTACTGTCATATTTGTATTTCGCAAATGTAACGGTTTTGCCTTTGAGATTCACCAGGATACCATCGGTGATCTTCTTCCGGGCTGTCCCGTCAAAATTGAAGGAATAAATCGGATAATTTCCCACATCTCCGGAGTTGGTGGATGTCACAACGCGGGTGGAACCGATAAGCACGCCGCCCACAACATCCACCATGTGGGTTTTCTTTTTCGTATTTACATTGATGCAGTACAGGTCTACACCATCTGCGTAATTTTCCTGGCCATAATACAGATATTTCCCGATGGCCTGCATAGGAATGTAACGTACACCGCTGACGAGCTTTTTGCTCTTACCGCTCTTGATCGTGTAACGGTAGATCGTATTATTATAGCTAGAGCCAAAATTATCGTCGGCTACTTTTTTCACCGGTTTTGAGTAATAGAGATATATACCGTTCGTAACAAAGGCAAAGTTCACTTTCGTGAGCAGGGTTTTCGATACTCCGTTCTCTGTGCGGACAATGTCAGCCAGATATTCGTTGCCATACTGTTTCGTCTTCGCTTCAAATGTGACACCGTACACATCTATGGGGTAGTCCGCCCCCTGGCAGTCGAAATATTTTCTGGCTGCCGCCTGGGCTCCTCCGGCCGGAATCATCAGAAGCAATACTGCCAGCAACAGCAGGTTTCTCCACAATCTTTTTCTGTTCATGCTGTTCCTCCTTACATGCAATAATATTTTTTCGCATTAAACTGCAAAACACATTAATGATTTGTTTTCGTGCTGCTCTTATATTATAACACAAAACGGAATTTTAGGTAGTTTAAATTAAGATTGTCTTACCAAAACCCATTTTACAGATATTTTTTCAGCAGTTTTACCAGTTCCTCCGGCTGGAATGGCTTTGCGATGTGGGCATTCATTCCGGCTGCGAGGCATTTCTTCACATCTTCGTCATACGCATTGGCGCTCATCGCGATGATGGGAAGGGACTGGAAATACGCCTCTTTCTGCTCCCGGATCTCCCGGGTTGCCTCGTAGCCATTCATCACCGGCATCTGGATATCCATCAGTACCACGCTGTAGACTCCGTCTCCCGCTTCCTGCACCCGGTCCACTCCCGCCCGGCCATTTTCCGCATGATCTACCGTCAGCCCATACTGTTCCAGAACCATCCGGGCAATCTCCGCATTGATCGAGTTGTCCTCCACCAGCAGTACCCGGTGCCCGGAAAGATCCACGGCCTCCGGCTCATCTGCGGTTTCTTCGGCTGTTTCCTCTTCCAGAGCCTCCAGATCCAGCTCCACTGTAAATTCCGATCCTTCTCCCATTTTGCTGCGGACGGAGATCGTTCCTCCCATCATTTCCACGACCTTTGCCGTGATCGCAAGTCCCAGGCCGGTGCCCTGCACCCGGTTGATGGTGGTATTCTGCTCTCGGGTAAAGCTTTCAAAAATGTGGGGAAGGTACTCCTCGCTGATCCCGACGCCGGTATCCCGGATAATAATACGGTAATGGTACTTCGCATTTTCACCCGCGGGGTTCTCACCGGGCTCCCAGGTTGTCAGAGTTTTCTCTTCTCCCTCCGGAGCCTCACCGGGCTCCCCATTTGCCGGCCTCTCCTTTGATTCCGCCGGCCCCAGCTCCTCCGCCACCAGATGCACTTCCTGCCCGGCCGGGGTGTACTTGATGGCATTGCTGATAATATTGATCAGGATCTGTTCGATCCGAAGTTCATCGGCATGTACCCGGCTATGGCGGATGGAACTGTGATCATAGGTAATCCGCAGGGATTTATTTTTTGCCTGCAGGGCTGTGATATCCTCAATCCGGCCAAATAGTTCGTCCAGATTGCAGGGGCCGTAGGACAGCTGCATCTTTCCGCTCTCGATTTTCGAGATATCCAGAATATCATTGATCAGAGACAGCAGGAAATGGCTGGAGGAGCGGATCTTTTCCAGTGCATCCCGCACTGTCGCCGGGTCATCCTGATGACTGCTCGCAATATTGGTATAGCCCACAATCGCATTCATGGGTGTCCGGATATCGTGGGACATATTCGCCAGGAAATCATTTTTCGCGCTGGTTCTGGCGTCCGCCATCTTCGCCTGGTACTCCTGCTCCTGCTTCATCTGCGCATCGATGTTATTCGTACCAAAGATCACATGTCGCCCAGCCGTGTCCTCCAGCAGCATCGCTTTCATACTGACATAGACGGGCTCCTCGCCGAACATCAGCCGATACTTCATCGTAAAACTCTTGTCCCGCTCCAGAAGGTTCATAATCTTCTCTTTGGTAAACACCTCCAGGAAACGGTCCCGATCACCGGGATAAATCACCCGCGCCATATTTTTCCGGCTCAGATTAAAGAAATCCACTCCCTCCTTCTCAATCCCCAACTCTCCGTATTTTTCCATCGAACTATATTCATAAAACTGGTCTGTGTCCGGATCCACCACGTAAATGCTAAAATAATCCTGCGCCAGCACCTGTGCCATCCTGGAATAGGTGATGCTGTCCTGGTGCGCCCGCTCATAGGCTTCTCTGGCCTTGATCTGCTCGTCCACACTGCTGATTCCCACCACCACATGATGGCCTGTCTCCTCTATCATGCGGGTGATCTTAAGATGGACATAGGTCGGGACATCATGAAATACCAGCCGGAATGTCATGGTAAACGCAATCCCCATGTCCAGCCGCTTTACTATATTTTCTTTTGTAAATGTCTCCAGAAAACGTTCCCGGTCCTCCGGGAATATCACTTCCTCAAAATATTCCCGGGAGAAGCTGATAAAATCATCACCCGTTCGGGGAAGCCCCAGCTCCCTGTACTCCTCGGATGCACTGTATTCGATGAATTTATCATCCTCCGTATTCACATAATAAATGCAGAAATAGTCATTAGCCAGAGCCTGTGCTATGGTAGATTGTGATACTGCTGATATTTCTTTTTCCATAGGTTGATCACCTCTCTGATTGCTATATTAAATCATAATTTCCTCTGCATCAAGACAATTTTCACGAAAAAAGAAGGCGTGGGTCGCCTTCTCTTATCCTGTCTGTTATCAGGAACGCCTCGGCGTTCTTGCCGCGCCGCGCAAGGTGCGAAACACCTTCCTTATTGCGCGGCTGCGATCCGCCGGAGGCTTTACTCTCTGACGCGGGTTTGTATCCCACGTCAGAGATGGATCCTTATTACTCCGCGGGATTTACGTGTACCATGATGTGCTTCACCTCGGGGAAACGTTTCTCGATGGTATCGTGCACCCGCTCGGCGATGTCGTGGGCGTCCTTCAGGGGGATCATGCTGTCTGTGGCAATCTCCAGATCCACATAGATTTTCCGGCCGAACTCCCGGGTCCGGAGCAGGTCGACATGACGTACACCTTCCTGGGCTGCGACGCAGTTGCGGATCTCCGCCTCGGTCTTCTCATCACAGGCATGGTCCACCATCTTGTCCACGGCTTCCCGGAAGATATCCAGTGCCACTTTGAGAATAAAGAGGCAGATCACGATGCTGGCCACGGGTTCCAGAACCCGCACTCCTGCCAGGGCACCGCCGATACCGATCAGCGCTCCGATGGAGGAGAGGGCGTCCGAGCGGTGATGCCAGGCTTCGGCTTTCAGGGCACTGGACTGAATCTTCTTTGCATTCACCCAGGTGTACCAGAACATTCCCTCTTTCACAACGATGGAAACGATAGCGGCTGCCAGCGCCAGAAGACCCGGAGCCGGATCCGTCAGATAACTGCCCTCGGCAATCGACAGCACCGCTTCCCGCCCGATCATCAGACCTGCAATCAGCAGGATCACCGACAGGATAATCGAGGCCACGCTCTCCATCCGCTCATGCCCATAGGGATGATCCTGATCCGAAGCTTTCTCCGACATTTTCACACCGACAATGACGATCAGGCTCCCGAACACGTCCGAGGAGGAGTGCACGGCGTCACTGATCATAGCACCGGAACGTCCCAGAATTCCGGCAATAAACTTGAATCCGGCCAGCAGCAGATTCACAATAATACTGATAAAAGATACCCGGGTAGCAACTGCTTCGAAAGAGGAAGTGTTCATGTCTCGATGTCTCCTTTTAAAGTAGCAGAATCATTTATCTCGCAAACGAGTCATCAAGAACGCCTCGGCGTTCTTGCCGCGCCGCGCAAGGTGCGAAGCAC
>CAMOYN010000194.1 GCA_946630035.1 uncultured Lachnospiraceae bacterium | reverse complement strand
CACCCCTGACGGAGATTACGGAAAAAGGGATCCGGGATCAGGTGGACGTGGAGAATGGTCAGAAGACCGGGTTCTTCCTGGACCAGAAATATAACCGGCAGGCGGTGGCGCGGCTGGCGAAGGGGAAAAGAGTTCTGGACTGTTTCACCCACACCGGTTCCTTCGGGCTGAATGCGGCCCGGGGCGGGGCGGAATTCGTCCGGTGCGTGGATGTCTCCCAGACAGCGGTGGACATGGCCCGGGAGAACGCCGTAAAAAACGGCCTCGAAGACAGAATGGCTTTCACCCAGGCCAATGTGTTTGAACTGCTGCCGGAACTGATAGCTTCAAAGGAAGAGAAGTATGATCTCATCATCCTGGATCCTCCGGCTTTTACCAAATCCCGGAAAACGGCGGCCAACGCGGAGAACGGATACCGGCAGATCAATACCTGGGCCATGCGTCTGCTGCCCCGGGGAGGATATCTTGCCACCTGTTCCTGTTCCCATTTCATGCCGGATGCCAGTTTTGGGCGAATGCTGAAGAATGCAGCCGCAGAGGCGGGAGTCAGCCTCCGGCAGATCGAAGCCAGACAGCAGGGACCGGATCACCCCATTCTCTGGAATGTGCCTGAGACCGATTACCTGAAATTCTACCTTTTCCAGGTGGTGTAGACCAGTAATCCGGGGGAACAGAGAGATTATTTTCCATTTGGTATTATGAATAGTTCCTGAGAACATGGAGGAATATTCTGGATTCTGATATACTTATAGTTCCATTTACGGTATAATGGAAAACATGGAGAAAGGATGGACAAAAAATGGCAATCTTAGTTACCGGCGGTGCCGGTTTTATCGGAAGTCACACCTGTGTGGAACTGCTGGAGGCAGGATACGAGGTGGTAGTTATTGATAATCTGTCGAATTCCAGTGCGGAATCTCTGAAAAGAGTGCAGGAGATTACGGGAAAATCCCTGACATTCTATGAGGCAGATCTGCTGGACCGGGAAGCCGTGGAGGCGATATTTAATAAGGAAGAAATCACCGCGGTGATCCATTTCGCCGGCCTGAAGGCCGTGGGTGAATCCGTGGCGAAACCTCTGGAATACTACTGGAACAATATCACGGGAACCCTGATTCTGTGCGATGTGATGAGAAAACACGGCGTGAAAAATCTGGTGTTCAGTTCCTCTGCCACGGTCTACGGGGATCCGGCTACCGTGCCGATCCGGGAGGATTTCCCGCTTCATGTCACGAATCCCTACGGCCGGACCAAACTGATGCAGGAAGAGATCTTCCGGGATTTCTACGTATCCGACAACACCTGGAATATCATGCTGCTGCGGTATTTCAATCCCATCGGAGCGCATAAGAGCGGGCGGATCGGAGAGGATCCCAACGGAATTCCGAACAATCTGCTTCCCTTCGTGGCGCAGGTGGCTATCGGCAAGCTGCCGGAAGTAGGCGTATTCGGCAATGATTATGACACCCCGGACGGAACCGGTGTGAGAGATTATATCCACGTGGTAGATCTGGCCAAAGGCCATGTGAAGGCGATCCAGAAACTGGAATCCACCGGCCACGGCGTATTTACCTACAATCTGGGAACCGGTCACGGCTACAGTGTACTGCAGATCATTCAGGCCTTCAGTAAAGCCTGTGGGCATGAGATTCCTTACAGGATCAAACCCCGCCGGCCCGGCGATATTGCTACCTGTTATGCCGATCCGTCCCTGGCAGCCGAAGAACTGGGATGGAAGGCGGAACTGGGAATCGAGGAGATGTGTGAGGATGCCTGGCGCTGGCAGTCTCAGAATCCCAACGGATACCACGAGAACTGAATTCGGGGAGACCATCGGTGTTCTGCCGCGAGGAGCGCGGCGGTGATGCGCCGGATGGCCCCTTTCGTGTGAGGTATGTATGGAACAGAATGTAAAAGATGCAATCGCACAGGCGGTGCAGGGTATCTCAGATAATTATCACAGCAATGAAGTGCTGATCCGCAAGGACGGGCTGGCCATGCCGGACCGTGATACGGTGATCGGTATCATCAAAGATCTCCGGCATGTGCTGTTCCCCGGCTATTTCCGGTCCGATGCCATTCAGAATGAGCTGGAGGACTATTTTACGGGACAGCGTCTGGCAAAGATCTATGGAGACCTGAAAAACCAGATCGAGCGGGCCATGTACTATAAAAATGAAGAAGGTCTTCCTCCGGAAGAGATCGACAAACGGACCGAGGAGATCTGCATCTTCTTTATCGGCAGAATTCCCTACATCCAGAAAATGCTTCTGATGGATATTCAGGCAGGCTTTGACGGAGACCCGGCGGCGAAGAGCAAAGAAGAGATCATTTTCTCCTACCCCGGCTTCTTTGCCATCCTGGTGTACCGGATTGCTCACGAATTGTATGTGCAGAAAGTCCCCCTGATTCCCAGGATCATGTCGGAGTATGCCCATAACCTGACGGGAATTGACATCAATCCCGGCGCCACCATCGGGGAATATTTCTTCATTGACCACGGTACCGGTGTGGTTATCGGTGAGACGACGGTGATCGGAAATCATGTCAAACTCTACCAGGGGGTTACCCTGGGCGCTCTCTCCACGAGAGACGGTCAGAAGCTCTCCGGAGTCCGGCGTCATCCTACCATCGAAGACAATGTCACGATTTACTCCGGCGCTTCCGTTCTCGGCGGCGATACGGTGATCGGAGAGGAGTCCACCATCGGCGGCAATGCATTTATCACGTCTTCCATACCCAAGTATGCCAGAGTGGCCGTCAACAATCCGGAGCTGACCATCAAGACACCCGGCGAGCGGAAGAAGAACCCCGCCGAGTGGGAGCTGGTATAGCATTATAGTATCTTAGTTTCAATTGTTTCACTGAAAGGATAAGGGAGGCACTTATGAACTGGACAAGGGAGCAGTTAAAGAGCAATGCAAAACTGATGGTGAAAAAGAACTGGTTTCTGTGTGTAGTGGTAAGTATGGTTATGGCAATGATCGGCGGCAGCCAGGGAATCCATTTTAATGCCCGTTACAATATCCCGGCGGAGTATGATAATCTTCATGAGGCAGCCGATCAGATCGCTTCGCAGCTGAGCGGCGAATGGGTGCGCTGGATCCAGGTCGCGTTCCCGTTCCTGGCGGGTACCATGATAGTGGTGATCCTCCTAGCCATCGCGGCGGACATTTTCCTGGGGAATCCGCTCCGGGTGGGCGGCTCCCGCTTTTACCTGCACAACATTCACAGCAAGGGAGAGTTTGAGGATCTTGGCTTTGCCTTCCAGAATCAGTTTGGCAATGTGGTGAAGGTCATGTTCTTCCGCGATCTCTACATCTGGCTCTGGAGCCTTCTGTTTGTCATCCCGGGAATCATCAAAGCGCTGCAATATCGTATGGTGCCTTATCTGCTGGCGGACAATCCTGAACTGACAACGAATGAAGCGCTGGCCCTCAGCAAGAAGATGATGGACGGAGAGAAGATGAATGCTCTGATCCTGGATCTTTCTTTCCTGGGATGGAACATCCTGTCTTCCCTGACCTTTGGTATTCTTGGGTTTGTGTGGGTGAATCCTTACCAGGATGCCACCAATGCGGAACTCTATATGGCGCTTTCGGCCCGGGGAACGAATCCATATTATACAGAGTCATGAAAACCATTCAGGAAGATATAAAAAAGAACTCCTTTCGCCCGGTCTATCTGATCTACGGAGAAGAAGCCTATCTGCGGCAGGCCCTGAAGCGGCAGCTGCGGGAGGCTCTGGTGGGGGAGGATACCATGAATTTCCTGTATCTGGAGGGGCGGGACGCGGATCCGGTGCAGATCATCGACACGGCGGAAACGCTGCCCTTCTTTGCGGAAAAGAGACTGATCCTTCTGGAGGACACCGGCTTCTTTAAAAAGGATTCCACCCAGATCGCGGAATATCTGCCCCGGATGCCGGAGACCACCTGCCTGGTCTTCGTGGAAGAAAGCATAGACAAGAGGAACAAACTCTACAAACAGATCCAGAAACTGGGATATGCGGCCGAGTGTTCCCGGCAGTCGCCGGAGAGTCTGAAACGGTGGGCGGCCCGGGGACTGGCTCAGGCCGGGAAAAAGATTACCGGCCGGGCGATGGAACTCTTTATATCCCGAACCGGGGAGGATATGGAAAATATCCGGCAGGAGCTGGATAAGCTGATCGGTTATGTGGGGGAGAGGGCAGAGATCACGCCGGAGGATGTGGAGACGATTACGACGAACCAGATCGAAGGCCGTATCTTCGAGATGATCGATGCGATCGCGGTCCGGGACCAGAAAAAGGCGATGGAACTGTACTACGACCTGCTGGTGCTGAAGGAGCCTCCCATGAAGATCATGGTTCTGATTGCCAGACAGTTTCATGCGCTGCTCCAGGTCAAAGAGATGGAGGGGCAGGGCCTGGGAAAACAGGAGATTGCTTCCCGGGGAAAATGGCGTCCCTTTATTGCGGAGAGATACATGCGGCAGGCTTCCCGCTTCTCGGCCCAGGAGCTGAACCGTTTTGTCACCCTGAGCGTGGATCTGGACGAGGCTGTGAAGCAGGGAAATATCCGGGACGGTATGGCGG
>CAMOYN010000193.1 GCA_946630035.1 uncultured Lachnospiraceae bacterium | reverse complement strand
GAAGGTGCTTCGCACCTTGCGCGGCGCGGCAAGAACGCCGAGGCGTTCTTGATCCTGTTTCAGCGCTTCCGGGTGTCGGTGGACATGCGCTGCTTCAGTTCTTCCAGGAGATCTCCGTAACGGCTGTGGCGCAGATCGGGAACCTTCTTAAGAATACGCCCCGGAGAGAACATTTTTGCTGTGGACAGTTCCGCCAGCAGCTGGGATTTTCTCTTTTCAAGGGCTTCTTTTCTTTGCAGCAGTTCCGCTCTCGCCCGCGCGCCGCTTCGCTGCAGAATATCCTTTCCGGCCTGCACCGGTTTTCCCTGCAGGATGTCTCTTCCGGCCTGTACCGTTTTTCCCTGCAGAATGTCTTTCCCGGCCTGCATCGGGTTTTCCGGCAGCCGTTCCATCAGAAGAGCCGGTTTCCGGGATAATTCCTCCCGGATTCTCCGGGCCTGCCGTTTGCCTGCCGCGATTTTCAGCATCTGGTCGTCCCGGTACTCCTCCATCCGATCCCGCAGCTCGGCTCTGGCCAGGGCTGCCTGCACCTGACCTTCCCCTACGAACTGGGCGGTCCGGATGGTGCTTTCGCCGATGGTGCGGCTCAGCCCGTCGCTGATCACCCGCATATTTTTCTGGAGACGGTTCAATTCCTCCAGCCGCCGGTTCAGGCCCCGCACGGCGGCCACCGTCACGCAGAAATCTGCGAAGGCCACGGCGTACATCCCGGCCAGCAGCGGCCATCCGATCCGCTCGGGGATCCCCAGGGACTGGCTCTTCTCCACCACCGGATGGATCAGCAGAATCACCCCGGTGATCGAGAGCCCCCATATGATGGAAAACTGCAGACAGATATATCCCCGGAAATTAAAGGGTTTTCCGGTATAATCCCACCACCGCATGTGAAAATTGATGTCCAGCAGCCACCCGGCGATCAGTTCCACCAGAGTGGCAAAAACCATACTTCCAAGGAAAAGAATCACCAGACTCTTAAGATCCGGCTCCGCCGCCGAGATAGAAATAATTCCCACGGAACCGGCCAGGTTCTCTCCGGCCAGCACCACCAGCATGCCGAATCCGTACACCGGACAGAGGGGACCGTTCAGAAACCCCCGGTTGATCACCTTTCCGCAGGCGACGGCGTGGTACATGACTTCCACCACCCAGCCGCCAAAGGAGTAAAAAAGAAAATACCAGAAGATCTGGTAGTAAGTCATTCCTGCAATCATAGATTTTTCCTCCGAAGGATTATTTTATCATAAGGAGCATCTAAATTCCAATACAATCCTGCTTTCTTGTTGTAGTTACGGAATTTCGTGATATAATGAGAATGCTGATAAAATAGTATCTTCTGAAATGGAGGACTGTAACATGAATGAACGCAATCTGACACTGCTGACGGACCTTTATGAACTGACCATGATGCAGGGTTATTTCGAAAATCAATCGGACGAGACCGTGGTTTTTGACGCATTTTATCGTTCGAACCCCAGCGGAAGCGGCTATGCCATCTGCTGTGGTCTGCAGCAGATCATTGAATATATTGAGAATCTGCATTTTACCGAAGGAGACATTTCCTATCTCCGGAGCCTTGGCATTTTCAAGGAAGATTTCCTTGCCTACCTTGCCGACTTCAAATTCACCGGAGACATCTATGCGATTCCCGAGGGCACCGTCATTTTCCCGAATGAGCCTCTGGTAAAAGTGGTGGCCCCCGTGATGCAGGCCCAGCTTCTGGAGCCGGCTCTGCTGAACATCATCAACCATCAGTCTCTGATCGCCACCAAGGCTTCCCGTGTCTGCTACGCCGCGGAAGGCGACGGCATCATGGAGTTCGGACTGCGCCGGGCCCAGGGGCCGGATGCGGGTATTTACGGAGCCCGGGCCGCTGTGATCGCCGGCTGCATCGGCACCAGCAATGTGCTGGCAGGTCAGATGTTTGACATCCCGGTCAAGGGAACCCACGCCCACAGCTGGATCATGAGTTTTGAGGATGAGCTGACCGCCTTCCGGGCCTATGCCAAGCTGTATCCTTCCGCCTGTATTCTGCTGGTGGACACCTACAATACGCTGAAGAGCGGCGTTCCCCACGCGATTCAGGTTTTCCAGGAAATGCGGGATGCCGGCATTCCGCTGACCTTCTATGGGATCCGTCTGGATTCCGGTGACCTGGCTTACCTGTCCAAACAGGCGCGGAAGATGCTGGATGAAGCCGGATTCCCGGATGCCGTGATCTCTGCTTCCTGCGACCTGGACGAGTATCTGATCGCCAGCCTGAAGGATCAGAATGCCGCCATCACCTCCTGGGGGGTAGGCACCAATCTGATTACCAGCAAGGACTGCCCGGCCTTCGGCGGCGTCTACAAACTGGCCGCCATTTATGACAAGGAAAATGACACCTACATTCCCAAGATCAAGCGCTCGGAGAACCCGGAGAAGATCACCAACCCCGGAAACAAGATCATTTACCGTGTCTATAATAAAAAGAACGGGAAGATCATCGGCGATCTGCTGGCCCTCTACGATGAAGTATTTACCGAGGACCGCAATCTGATGCTCTTCGACCCGGTGCACACCTGGAAAAAGACCTATCTGGAAGCCGGCGAGTTCACGCTCCGTCAGCTGCTGGTTCCGGTGTTCAAGGATGGCCAGTGCATTTACCAGAGTCCCAGCGTCATGGAGATCCGGGATATCTGCGCGAAAGAGCTCGCCACTCTGTGGGACGAGACACGCCGTTTCTCGAACCCCCACAAGGTTTATATCGACCTCTCCCGCCGGCTGTATGACATGAAGTACGTCCTTCTGGACAGAATGAATACCTTTAAGGAGGATGCCGCTCAATGAGGACCCTCCTGATACTGATCTTTCTGGTACTCTTTCTGATTCCCTTCAGCCTCATCGCCTTTGCAGTGGAATGGGTCATCGGAAAGTTCAATCCTGCGCTGAAAGACCGCAGCTGCCTGGCGATCGTGAACGGTGCCTTCCGCATCATCACCCGGCTCGCCGGCGTGAAGCTGACCGTCATCGGCCGGGAGAAGGTGCCGGAGGATCGTCCGGTACTGTATGTCAGCAACCACCGCGGCTTCTTCGATGTCGTGGTCGCTTATCCCCTGGTCAAGGGACTGTGCGGCTTCGTCGCCAAGAAGGAAATAGAAAAAGTCCCCAGTCTGCGGGTGTGGATGCGCCTGCTGTACTGCCAGTTTCTGGATCGCAGCAACGCCAGAGAAGGTATGAACGTGATCAAGAGCTGCGTCAAACTGATCAAAGAGAAAAATATTTCCGTGTGGATCTGCCCGGAAGGAACCCGCAGCCACACCGATGACATGCTTCCCTTCAAAGAAGGAAGCTTCAAGATCGCAGAGATGGCAGGATGTCCCGTCATTCCCGTGGCAATCACCCACGCCGACGACGTGCTGGAAAACCATTTCCCCTGGGTCAAAGCCACTCCCATAACCATAGAATTCGGCGATCCCATCGAGACCGCCGACCTCGACCGGGCCGCAAAAAAAGCCCTCCCCGGAGAAACCCAGGAAATCATCCGCCAGATGCTCCACCGAAACAACTAAGCCACCGGGGACAGGTCCCGCTGGCTGAGAAAATCAACGAAAAAACCACGGGAACAATCCCCGTGGTTTTTTCGTTGATTTTCCGCCGGCGGGACCTGTCCCCGGTGGCGGATTTGGCCTGAGCCGACGCTGGGGCCAGTCCCCGGTGGCGGGCTCGTGGCGGGTTTAGATTTCTGCGAGTTTGAGAAGTTCGGGTACTTTGGATTCCCAGCCGAGGGCCATGATGTGTACGCCCTGGCAGTAGGGTTTGCAGGCCTTGATGATGCGGGCTGCGATTTCGATGCCGGTGATGCCGGCTTTTGTCTTCTCTTTATCGGCTTTGAGTTCTTCGATCATCTCGTCGGGTACATGGATGCCGGCTACGTTGGCGTTCATGAATTTTGCCATACCGACGCTCTTGAGGATTACGATGCCGAGCTGTACGGGTTTGCCGAACTGTTTTGCCTTCTCCATGAATTCGATGAATTTTTCGGGTTCATAGACAGCCTGGGTCTGGAAGTACTCGGCTCCGGCCATCACCTTGCGTTCCATCTTTGCCAGCTGGGCGTCGACGGAGTCGCTGCAGGGGGATACTACCGCGCCCTTGGAGAAGGAAGGGGCTTCGCCTACCAGTTTGTTTCCGCCGAGGTCCTCGCCCTGCTCCAGTTTGCACATGGTGTGGAGGAGGGATACGGAATCCAGGTCGAAGACCGGTTTGGCCTGGGGATGATCACCCAGTTTCGTGTGATCGCCGGTCAGGGCCAGTACGTTGTCAATGCCGAACATGGCGGCGCTCAGGAGGTCGGACTGCAGGGCGATCCGGTTGCGGTCGCGGCAGGCCAGCTGATAGATGGGGTTCAGTCCCGCATCCTTCAGGGCTTTACAGGTTGCCAGAGAGCCCAGGCGCATGACGGAGGACTGGCAGTCGGTTACATTGATAGCGGATACGCCGCCGAGATATTCTTTTGCTTCCTGGATCAGACCATCGATATTGGTTCCTTTGGGCGGTCCCACTTCGGCAGAAACGACAAATTCACCACGTTCAAATAACTCTGTTATTT
>CAMOYN010000192.1 GCA_946630035.1 uncultured Lachnospiraceae bacterium | reverse complement strand
CCGGAAGGGCGAATATCTTCCCGAACAGGAACAACAACCACGAATATAAAATCGATAAGCTTGCGATGAAATATCCGTATGAGACCCATGAAAAGGTTCTGGATATTTCGGATTATCTGCATTTTAATACATATCTGACACACGAAGACTTTGACAATCCGATCCTGACCGGGACGGACATGCTGAAGATCCGGGGGATGAAAGCGCCGGGGATCCAGGTGGAGACGGTCTCCATTCTGCATTACAAGGGAACCCGGCTGAAACAGGCCCTGAAAAATCTATGCGCGGAAGTAGATTTCTGCTACAAAAAAGGGGCCAATATTCTGATTCTTTCCGACCGGGGGGTGGATGAAAATCATGTGGCGATTCCTTCCCTGCTGGCGGTCTCGGTGGTGCGCCAGCACCTGGTAAGCACCCGGAAGGGGAGCAACATTTCCATTATCCTGGAATCCGGCGAGCCGCGGGAAGTGCATCATTTCGCCACTCTGATGGGATACGGAGCAGTGGCGATCTACCCCTACCTGGCGCATGAGACCATACGGGAAATGGTGACAAGCGATGTACTGAAGAAGGATTTTTACACGGCGGTGGACGATTACAATTCGGCGATCCTGCACGGAATCATCAAAATCGCCTCGAAAATGGGCATTTCCACGCTGCAGTCCTATGAAGGTGCCAAGGTGTTCGAAGCCGTCGGCATCAATCCGGACGTGGTGGATCAGTATTTTACCGGAACCATCAGCCGGATCGGGGGCATCGGCCTGGAGGACATGGATGCCCAGATGGATGACCTGCATTCCGGGGCCTTTGATCCGCTGGGACTTCCGGTGGACCTGACGCTGGATTCCACCGGCGGCCATAAGATGCGGAGCCAGAAAGAAGACCATCTTTACCAGCCGCTGACGATTCATCTGCTGCAGCAGGCCTGCTGGAGGGGGGACTATGAGCTGTTTCGGGAGTATGAGAGGAGCGTGATCGGGGAGCAGAGGGAAATGAATCTGCGCAGCCTGATTGATATCCTTTATCCGGAGCAGGGCATTTCCCTGGAGGAAGTGGAGCCGGCGTCTGAAATCGTAAAACGCTTCCGCACCGGTGCCATGTCCTATGGCTCTCTGTCACCGGAGGCTCACGAGACCCTGGCGGTGGCCATGAACCATCTGGGCGGACGGAGCAACACCGGTGAGGGCGGTCAGCCGGAGGACCGGAGCAGTGAAAATGCCGACGGCATTTACCGGGGATGCGCGATTAAGCAGGTCGCCTCCGGAAGATTCGGCGTCACCAGCCACTATCTGGTGGATGCGAAGGAGCTGCAGATCAAAATCGCTCAAGGGGCCAAGCCCGGGGAGGGCGGTCATTTGCCCGGGGTCAAGGTTTACCCCTGGGTGGCGGAAACCCGCCATTCCACTCCCGGTGTCGGACTGATCTCGCCGCCACCCCATCACGACATTTATTCCATCGAGGATCTGGCGCAGCTGATTTATGATCTGAAAAATGTCAATAAACAGGCCGACATTTCCGTAAAACTGGTTTCGGAAGCCGGGGTCGGCACGGTAGCCTCCGGCGTGGCCAAGGCCGGGGCTGAGGTGATTTTGATCTCCGGGTCCGCCGGCGGCACCGGCGCCGCTCCGCGAAGCTCGATTTACAACGCAGGCCTTCCCTGGGAGATCGGTCTGGCGGAAGCCCACCAGACCCTGATCCGAAACGGCCTTCGCAACAAGGTCCGTCTGGAGACGGACGGCAAGCTGATGACGGGCCGGGATCTGGCCATCGCCTGCATGCTGGGAGCCGAGGGGTTCGGATTTGCCACGGCACCACTGGTGACTCTGGGCTGTGTCATGATGCGCCTTTGCAATCTGGACACCTGCCCCGTGGGAGTCACCACCCAGAACCCGGAACTGCGGAAAAACTTCCGGGGAAAGCCGGAATATGTGGAAAACTTCATGCGGTTCATCGCCGAGAGCCTGCGCCGGGAAATGGCACGACTGGGGGTCCGCACCGTGGAAGAGCTCTGTGGGCACACCGAGTACCTCCGGACCCGCCGGGACATCGGACAGGACAATCCCAGGGCCCAGACATTGAAGCTGGCGGCGCTGTGTTATGATGACGCACCGAGAGATCAGATGCATTTTATCCAGGGAAATTCGTTTGATTTTGAACTGGAGAAGACGATGGATGAAATGGTTCTGCTGCCGGCGTTTGAGGAGACTCTGAGGAGCGGTACTCCCAAAACCATTCAGGTTTCGGTAAAGAATACTGACCGGACCTTCGCCACCCAGCTGGGCTCCGAGGTGACAAGACGGTTCGGAAATTCGCTCCCGGAGGATACCCTGGTAATCCAGGCCCAGGGACATGGTGGTCAGAGTTTTGGTGCCTTCCTGCCCCAGGGTGTGACCCTGGCGCTTTCCGGTGACAGCAACGATCATCTGGGGAAAGGCCTGTCTGGCGGAAAGATTATTGTAAAGCCGGCAGAGGACTTCCGGCAGAAAGCGGAAGAAAACATCATCATCGGCAATGTGGCGCTCTACGGTGCCACCGGCGGCAGCTGCTTCGTCAATGGCATTGCCGGTGAGAGATTCTGTGTGAGAAACTCCGGAGCGGAGGCAGTGGTGGAGGGCGTGGGAAACCACGGCTGTGAATATATGACCGGCGGAACGGTGGTGGTCCTGGGTGAAACCGGGAAGAATTTCGCGGCCGGTATGAGCGGCGGTGTGGCCTACGTCCTGGATGAGACGGGCAGCCTGTATCTGAATCTGAACCGGGACCTGGTGAACCTGGAGACGGTCACGGAGAGCGAGGACATACAGAAGTTGAAAGAGCTGATCCGTCGGCATGTGGAAGCCACCGGATCGGAGAAGGGAAGAAAGATTCTGCAGAATTTTGAACAGATGGTCTCCCGGTTCCGCAGGGTGATTCCGAGAGAATATAAAGAAATGACAGAGCTGTTTGAAAAATATACCCGGATCGGCGTGGAGCCGGCCCAGGCACGGATTCAGGCATTTTATCAGCGCAGAAAGGAAATGGGGGTGTAAGGAAAATGGCGAAAGTGACGGGATTTATGGAATATGAGAGGAAGGAAGACCGCACAGAGGAACCGGAAAAGCGGATTCACCATTTTCAGGAATTTCACATTCCCATGGCGGAAGGGGAACGCAGAGAACAGGCGGCCCGCTGCAAGGACTGCGGGGTTCCCTTCTGCCACATCAATGTAATGATCAACGGAATGACGTCCGGATGTCCTCTGGGGAATCTGATCCCGGAGTGGAACGATTTCCTGTATCGGGGGAATGACCGGCAGGCTCTCTCCCGCCTCTGTAAAACGAATAATTTCCCGGAGTTTACCTCCCGGGTATGCCCGGCTCTCTGCGAGGTGGCCTGCACCGGCCATCTGCACGGGACGCCGGTGTCCAACAAGGAAAATGAAAAATACATCATCGAATATGGCTTTGCGAACGGGCTGATGGGCCCGAAGCCGCCGGCGGTCCGTTCCGGCAAGAAGGTAGCCGTGATCGGGTCCGGCCCCTCCGGCCTGGCAGCCGCCGATCAGCTCAACCACCGTGGCCACCTGGTGACCGTATTTGAGAGGGAAGACCGGCCGGGGGGACTGTTGATGTACGGAATTCCCAACATGAAGCTGGATAAGAGCATTGTCCGGCGGCGGACAGAGCGGATGGAGCAGGAAGGCGTGATTTTCCGCACCGGGGAGGAGATTTCCGGCTCGGAACAGGCGGAAAAACTGCTGGCCGAGTTCGATGCCGTCGTGCTGGCCTGCGGCGCTGCCAAGCCCAGAGATATCCCCGTTCCCGGAAGAGAAGCCGCCTGCATCCATTTTGCGGTGGATTATCTGAAGACGAACACAAAGCATCTGCTGAACCCCGGGAGCAAACTGCCGGCGGAATTCAACGCGAAGGGAAAGCGGGTGCTGATCATAGGCGGTGGCGACACCGGAAATGACTGCGTGGGAACCGCGATCCGGCAGGGCTGCAAAAAAGTGACCCAGTTCGAGATGCTTCCCTGCCCGCCGGCAGAACGCACCCCCAACAATCCCTGGCCCCAGTGGCCCAGGGTGCTGAAAACCGACTACGGTCAGGAAGAGGCCATCGCCCTCTGGGGAAAAGACCCCCGCATCTATCAGACCACCATCAAAGAATACCTGAGAAATGCCGATGGAAAACTGACCGGAGTCACCGCTGTGAAACTGGAATCGAAACGGGATGAAAAAACCGGCCGGATGATGATGGTGGAAATCCCCGGAAGCGAGTACGAATTCAAGTGCGACATGGTCCTGATCGCCGCCGGCTTCCTTGGACCTGAACCCAAAATGGCAGAAACCTTCGGCATCGCCAGCACCCCCCGCGGCAACCTGGCCACCACCGACCCCAACGGCCACCAGACTACCAATCCCCAGGTCTTCGCCGCCGGCGACTGCCGGCGAGGCCAGTCCCTGGTAGTCTGGGCTATCCACGAAGGCAGAGACACCGCCAGCGAAGTAGACAAATACCTGATGGGCTACTAGCCACCAGTGTCCCCACTGGCGGGCGGAGTGCGCATCAATCTCTGACGCAGGATTCTCGTGACTTTAGTCGTGAGAGGAATGCGCAAA
>CAMOYN010000191.1 GCA_946630035.1 uncultured Lachnospiraceae bacterium | reverse complement strand
ACAAAAGCAAAGTTTCTTTTTTTCTTAGACTATGGGCAATATGATGATTACAATCAGTAGAGACAGAATAACCTGTAGCTGGCGTCAGTAAGGATCTGACGCCAGCTACAGGCTATTTACCCCTGCATCAGTTTTCGCAGGTTGATATCGAAGGGCGGGTAGATGATGCCTGCGTCGGTTACGATGGCGGTGAGCAGGCTGTGATCGGTTACATCAAAGGCGGGGTTGTAGCATTTTACTTCCGGCAGAGCCATGGGTTCGGAATACCACATGGTCTTGATCTCGTCGGGATGGCGCTGCTCGATGCGAATGTCGTCGCCGGTGGGGCAGTTCATGTCGATGGTGGAGCGGGGGCCGAGGGTGTAGAATGGAATCCCGTAGTGCTTTGCGAGAATGGCGACGCCGGAGGTTCCGATCTTGTTGGCGAAGTCTCCGTTGGCGGCGATGCGGTCGCAGCCGACGAAGCAGGCCTGCACCCAGCCGTTTTTCATGACAATGGAGGCCATGTTGTCGCAGATCAGGGTGACGTCCACGCCGGCTTTCTGCAGTTCATAGGAGGTCAGTCTGGCGCCCTGCAGCAGGGGGCGTGTCTCGTCGGCAAATACCCGGAGCGGGATACCGGTTTCCCGGGCGAGGAAAATGGGGCCGAGGGCGGTACCGTATTTGCTGGTGGCCAGCGGGCCGGCATTGCAGTGGGTGAGGATTCCGTCGCCGGGTTTTACCAGGGAGAGGCCGTATTCTGCAATAGAACGGCACATCCGGATGTCTTCCTCATGGATGGCGAGGGCTTCCTCCTTCAGCAGTGGAATCAGATCGGAGACATTTTTTTCCGGATGCCGGTGAACCACATCCAGCATCCGCTGTACGGCCCAGCTCAGATTGACCGCCGTCGGGCGGGAGGAGATGAGATACTCGCCGTCCGCCTCTAGATGGCGGCAGAATTCTTCCCTGGATTCGGTGCTTTTCTGCAGTGCCAGCACATACATCGCGTAGCCGGCGCAGATGCCGATGGCGGGGGCTCCCCGGACGGCCAGGGAACGGATCGCTTCATAGATATCACCGATTTTCGTCAGTGTCAGGTATTCTGTGTGATTCGGCAGGCGGGTCTGGTCAAGGATGACTACCGCTTTTTCATCTTCCGACAGATGGACGCTGCAGGACATTCTGTCTTCTTTTGTTATCTTCATCTTCTTCCTCCATAGAGACCGGCACCACCATATATGGTGGTGAGACATAGCTGGCTGGAATTTCCTCTTGGTAGATTTTTTATACCTGGATCCATCATAGCGGATTTTCATGTCATTTACAACCTGGGATAAAAGAGAATATATAATAGATTATTGGTTGAGTTTCCGGTGCTTATTTTTAGTGTTTTATCGGAACGGACGGATTTTACAACCGGAATCCGGCGGAAAAACGTGGTTTATAGCACCAATTCCATGGAATTGTAAAAAAATATGAAAGTTGGAAATAGGGCTTGACAAACAGGGGATTGTGGTACAAAATATAAACGATGTCGCTCGGGCGACCACAATATCTTGTGTGCTATTTGCCGGATGCAACATTGCATTTGAAGGAGGAAGATTGTTTTATGATACGCAGTATTGTAAAGAGAGACGGCCGTAAGGTCCTTTATGAACAGAAAAAGATCGCAGACGCCGTCCTTAAAGCCATGGAGGCTACCGGGGAGGGCGACGCGGAAGATGCAGCCCGTATTGCCAACGCGGTGCAGGGAGAACTGGAATACCAGAACCCTGCGGAAGCTCCGGGCATCGAATATATACAGGATACCGTAGAGCGTCAGCTGATGAATCACGGCTACAATCAGACCGCAAAGGCCTATATCTTGTACCGGGCCAAGAGAACCCGGGCCAGAGAGGCCAACACCACGCTGATGCATACCATCGATGAGATCACTCAGGTGGATGCCAGCTCCAGTGATCTGAAGCGGGACAATGCAAACATTGACGGCAATACCGCCATGGGCAGCATGCTTCAGATCGGTTCGGCCGGCGCAAAGGCCTATAACGAGATGTACCTCCTGCGGAAGGAACATGCCAAGGCATTCCGCGAGGGTGACATCTATATCCATGATTTTGATTTCTACTCGATGACCACCACCTGCACCCAGATCGATATTCTTCGTCTGTTCCACGGCGGATTCTCCACCGGTCATGGCTATCTGAGAGAACCTCAGAGCATTCAGAGCTATGCGGCCCTGGCAGCGATTGCGATCCAGTCGAATCAGAACGACCAGCACGGCGGACAGTCGATTCCGAATTTCGATTACGGTATGGCAGAGGGTGTGGCCAAGAGTTACCATAAAGCCTATCTGGAGAGTCTCCGGGATGTGGTGGAGGATTCCCTGGACCTGGAGGATGCGAAGGAGACCGTGGAGAAGGTGGTGACGGAAGCGGAGCGGTCCGTCGGAGAGAAGGTTCGTCTGGCCGATTCCGAAGCCCTGGACCGGGAAGTGGCAGAGCAGCTGTGCTCCGCATTCCCTCTTTCCAGAGAGCAGGCGGATCACATGCTGGCGAGAGTCCGCAAGCGTGCCTACCGGATCACGGATCACGAGACCTACCAGGCCATGGAGGGCTTCGTTCACAACCTGAATACGATGCATTCCCGTGCCGGCGCGCAGACTCCATTCTCTTCCATTAACTACGGTACGGATACCACGGAAGAGGGACGGATGGCGATGCGGAACATCCTGATGGCGCTGGATGCCGGACTGGGTCACGGCGAGACCTGCATTTTCCCGATCCATATCTTCAAGGTAAAGGAAGGCGTGAACTACAATCCGGGCGATCCGAACTATGATCTGTTCCGTCTGAGCTGCAAGGTGAGTGCCAAGCGTCTCTTCCCGAACTTCGTGTTCCTGGATGCACCTTACAACCTTCAGTATTATAAACCGGGTCATCCGGAGACGGAAGTGGCTACCATGGGATGCCGGACCAGGGTTATGGGAAATGTCTATGACCCCACCCGGGAGATTTCCTACTCCCGCGGCAATCTGTCCTTCACCTCCATCAACCTGCCCCGGATCGCACTGGAGAGCCAGCACGATGAAGAGAAGTTCTACCGGATTCTGGACGAGAGGATGGAACTGGTAGCGCAGCAGCTGCTGGACCGTTTTGAGATTCAGGCGAATAAACATGTATACAATTTCCCCTTCCTGATGGGACAGGGAATCTGGCTGGATTCTGATAAACTGAACATGAGAGATACCCTTCGGGAAGTGCTGAAGCATGGTACGCTCTCCATCGGCTTTATCGGTCTGGCGGAAGCGCTGACCGCTCTCTACGGACAGCATCATGGTCAGAGTGAAGAGGTTCAGAAAAAGGGCCTTGAGATCATCGGACATATGAGAGATTTCTGCGACAGAAAATCCCGGGCGATGAAGATGAATTTCACTCTGCTGGCCACCCCCGCCGAGGGACTGTCCGGACGGTTCATCCGCCAGGATCAGCAGCGCTATGGAAAGATCCCCGGGATCACGGACCGGGAGTACTACACCAACAGTTTCCATATCCCGGTGTGGTATCCGATCACTGCCTATGACAAGATCCGTCTGGAAGGACCGTATCACGCTCTCTGCAACGCCGGACACATCAGCTATGTAGAGATGGACGGAGATACCGCCCGCAACGTGGAGGCTTTTGAACAGGTGGTTCGCTGGATGCACGACTGTGGCGTCGGCTACGGCAGCATCAATCACCCGGTGGACCGGGATCCGGTCTGCGGCTATGTAGGCGTCATCGGCGATGTATGTCCGAGATGCGGACGCCGGGAGGGCGAGATGATCCCCAAATCCCGGATCGAAGAACTGAGAAAACTTTACCCCGAGATCCCCGCATTCCAGGGAATTCGGTAAGACAATAACGAATACATTATCTGTGGCTGCAATGCGCCACAGGATACAGAAAGGGAGGAAATAACTATGGCAGAACAGAATATGGAAGAGAGAATGGGACAGGGAGTCGGTTTTGAGAGAATCCGCCGGATCACCGGATATCTGGTAGGCACCATGGATAAATGGAACGATGCCAAAAGAGCCGAGGAGAGAGACCGTGTGAAACACAGTCTGACGAAACATGCTTAAGCTGGCAGGAATCACCGAAGACAGTATCGTGGACGGCCCCGGGATCCGGACCACCTTCTATTTCCAGGGGTGTCCCCATCACTGTCCCGGATGTCACAATCCGGAAACCTGGGCTTTTGAAGGAGGGACGGAATTCCCTCCCGAACGCCTGCTGGACATTGCCCGCAGCAATCCTCTGTGCCGGGGGGTGACCTTCTCCGGAGGCGAGCCCTTCGCCCAGGCAGAGGAACTGGCTGTGGCGGCAAAGCTGCTGAAGGAAGCCGGATATGAGACAGCCTCTTACAGTGGATACACCCTGGAACAGCTGTTGGCCGGGAAGGAATCCTGGAGAACACTTCTGAAGTACCTGGATGTCCTGATCGACGGCCCCTTCCTGTTGGAAGAGAAAAGTCTCGAACTGAACTTCCGCGGCAGCAGAAATCAGAGAATACTGAACGTGCCCGCCAGCCTCGCAGCCGGACAGGCCATACCCGAGACATCCCCACGATGGCTGGGGGAATACT
>CAMOYN010000190.1 GCA_946630035.1 uncultured Lachnospiraceae bacterium | reverse complement strand
CCGGGAAGCCGCATTTTTCTGATCTGGAACCAGAGAGATATGTCGTCACCTCTGGTGCAGGAGCTTCACCGTCTGTATACGCTATACGGGAAGGATTTTACAGGATTTAACCAGGGGCTGACCGAAGATGATGAACGGATCCGGAGGTTTTTTGGAGAGCCGGCATCTCCGGAGGAAAGAAATGACGTCTGTGACAGGAAGGGGTATCCCAATCCCCTGACCTATGAAAGGAAGGGGTATCCCAATCCCCTGGCCTATGAAAGGAAAGAGTATCCCAATCCCCTGACCTATGACCGGGAGGGGTTCCGGATCCGGTGCCTTTCCAGCTCCCATTCCCCGAAGCCCGGGGAGGAAAACTACGATGCCTACATGGCGGAAGTGGACCGGATCTTTGACCAGTATGCGGAGGACGGGAGACTGCATATGCCAAACCGGACCACGGTGTATTCCGGAATTCTGTGATAAAACGGAGACAGGGGACGGTTCTCTGTCTCCAGAAGCCTGAAATAAAAGGAGACAGGGGACGGTTCTCTGTCTCCAGAAGTCTGAAATACGAGGAGACAGGGGACGGTTCTCTGTCTCCAGAAGCCTGAAATAAAAGGAGACAGGGGACTGTCCCCTGTCTCCGGACCCTGTCTCCGGAAGCCTGAAATAAAAGGAGACAGAGGACCGTCCCCTGTCTCCCTGGGAGGTGAGAGATATGGATGATTTTGTGCTGCTGCATCCGAGGGAGAATCGGTTCAGTGATCTGCATCTGTGTTTTTGCGGTTATGAGGAGTGTGTTCCGCTGCACAGTTTCGGCCCGGCGGTTCGTCCGAATTACATCATTCACTGTATCCTGGAGGGGGAGGGTGTGTTTCAGGCGAAGAATCGTTCCTGGCATCTTGGGCCGGGGGACGGGTTCCTGATTGAGCCGAAGGTGCAGACCTTCTATCAGGCGGATGTGAAGAAGCCCTGGAAGTATGTGTGGATCGGTTTTGAGGGAAGGATTGTGGATGGTTTACTGCGGGAGATGGGGCTTGGGGGTGAGAGTCTGACCTTTCATACCCATGAGCCGATGCAGCTGAGGGATATTGTCTTTCAGATGCTGCAGCATTATCAGTTTTCTGCGAAGAATGAGCTGATGCTGGAGAGCCGGCTTTATCAGTTTTTCGCCGTGCTGATGGGGGATTTTTATAAGAAAAGCAATGAGCAGGCCGGGAGTGATAACCGGTATGTATTTGGTGCGATCGAGTATATCCGGAACAACTACTCTGAACATGTGACGGTGGCGGATCTGGCCCGGTTTGTGGGAATTCACCGCAGTTATCTGAGTACTTTGTTCAAGAAGGAAACCGGGGTGTCGCCCCAGCAGTATCTGGCGAATTTCCGGCTGACCATGGCGGCGGAAATGCTTTCTTCCACCCGGTACCCGATCGAGACGGTGGCTCTCTCCTGCGGCTATCAGGATCCGCTGGTGTTTTCGAAGGCATTCAAACAGAAATACAACATTACACCTGTGAAATACAGGCAGAAAGCGCTGCAGGAGTCCAGTGAGAAACTGGAGGCAGGTCTGGGGGTGCTGCAGGGAGAAATTGGCAGGAAAACCGATGAATAGAATAATATCACTGTGGTATTTTTAAATTTAAAATGGATTATATTTCTAAAAGCATTTCACGTCTGTGATATGCTTTTTTTTCAACATTTTGACTGTTTTATATAACACTGGGCACTCAAAGGATAAGACATTTATCTATATAATCGTTTTATCATCTCACCATATCAGGGAGGAAATGTAATGAGTATTTTGGTAAATGAAGCGCAGAGAATTTTTCATCTGCAGAATGAATACATCAGTTATGTGATGATGGTTCTGCCGAACGGTCAGCTGGGACAGCTGTATTTCGGGAGAAAAATCCATCACAGGGATAATTTTGATTATCTGCTGGAGGGGAGCCTGCGGTCTCACAGTGCACTGGTCCCGGGAGTGGACCGGCTGTTTTCGCTGGAGCATGTGAAGCAGGAGTATCCCTCCTATGGAAACGGTGATTTCCGTCAGGGGGCGGTGGAAATCCTCCAGGGAAACGGGAGTCGTATCTCGCATCTGGTCTATGAGGGGTATGAGATTCAGGCGGGGAAACCTTCTCTGCCCGGGCTGCCGGCGACCTACGTAGAGGATCCTTCCGAGGCGGAGACGCTGTCGGTTTTCCTGAGAGATCCCCTCACCCAGGTCGTTGTCACGATGCTTTATACCATTTACCGTGACCGCAGCGTACTGACCCGGTCGGTGAAGATCGCCAATCAGGGAGAGGCGAGCGTGCAGGTGGAGCGGGCCATGAGCCTGTGCCTGGATCTGCCGGATGCGGATTACGAGTGGATGCAGTTCTCCGGATCCTGGAGCCGGGAGCGGTTCCCGGTGCTGCGGAAACTGGAGATCGGGATTCAGGCCATCGAGAGCCTGCGGGGACATTCTTCCCATCAGCAGAATCCCTTTATCATCCTGAAACGTCCCTCTGCGGATGAATTCAGCGGGGAAGTGATGGGATTTTCTCTGGTTTACAGTGGAAACTTCCTGGCTATGGCCCAGGTGGATACCTATGATGTCACGAGAGTGCTCATGGGAATTCATCCGGAGCGTTTCTCCTGGAAGCTGGAGACAGGGGAGAGCTTCCAGACTCCCGAGGTTGTGATTGGTTTTTCCGAAAACGGTCTGAACGGTCTGAGCCAGACCTTCCATGATCTGTACCGGAAACGCCTGGCAAGGGGCGTATGGCGGGACCAGGCCCGGCCGATCCTGATCAACAACTGGGAAGCGACCTATTTTGACTTTAATGAAGAGAAGCTTTTAAAGATTGCCTCGAAGGCGAAATCCTGCGGCGTGGAGCTCTTTGTCCTGGACGACGGCTGGTTTGGTGCCCGGCGCATGGACAATGCCGGCCTGGGAGACTGGGTTCCCAGCCTGGATCTGCTCCCGGAGGGAATCCGCGGCCTGTCGGAGAAGGTCGAGGCGCTGGGAATGAAATTTGGTCTGTGGATCGAGCCGGAGATGGTGAATCCGGACTCGGATCTCTACCGGGCTCATCCGGACTGGGCGCTGCATGTGCCCGGACGGGATTCTTCCCTGTCCCGGAATCAGCTGGTGCTGGATTTCTCCCGGCCGGAGGTGGTGGATTACATCCACGGAATGATCGCGAAGGTGATCCGGGAATCAAAGATTTCCTATATTAAATGGGATATGAACCGCAGCATTACGGACTGCTTCAATGAATCTCTTCCGGCGGACCGCCAGGGAGAAGTATTCCACCGCTACATCCTGGGGGTCTACGACCTCTATGAGCGGCTGATCCGGGAGTTCCCCCATATTCTGTTTGAATCCTGCGCCGGCGGCGGTGCGCGGTTCGATGCCGGTATGCTGTATTATGCGCCTCAGGCATGGACCAGCGATGACACGGATGCGATGGAACGGCTCAAAATTCAGTACGGTACGTCCTACGGATATCCGATCGTTTCCATGGGAAGCCATGTGTCTGCCGTGCCGAACCATCAGGTGAACCGCATCACACCACTGAAGACCCGTGCAGAGGTGGCGTATTTCGGAACCTACGGCTATGAGCTGGATCTCAACAAGCTGACCGAAGAGGAGCAGGAAGAGGTCCGCTGCTATACACAGTTCATGAAGGATCACAGGGAGCTGATCCAGTTCGGAACATTCTACCGTCTGCAGTCCCCCTTTGAAAAGAATGAAGCTGCCTGGATGGTGGTGAGCGAAGACAGAAAAGAAGCCCTGGTGGGAAGCTATCGTCAGCTGGCGAAGGTGAATATCGGCTTCTCCCGGCTTTATCTGCAGGGACTGGACCCGGATCAGCTCTATGAGGTGGACGGACAGGATCGGTATTACGGGGATGAACTGATGAATGCCGGTCTGATAACCAGTGACGCTTCTTCCTGCAAGGTGGGAGAAGACGTGAAGCCGGCTTACGATTTTGCATCCCGCATTTATCGGATCAAAGCGGTGGATTGAGCTCCGGGCCTGGGGGGACGAAAATTACAGGGAGAAAGACATGAATCAGTTTAATAGTAAGAAAATCGGAAGAACGGAAGCAGAGTCCTTCGTGAGTATGGAGAATCTGCAGGAAGTGCAGAATGTCCCCAGTATCAATCCGATCAATTTAAACTATTTCGGAAACGAAAACTGTAAGCCGGGACATTCTTTCGGACCCTTCGTGCGTACCAGCTTCGTGCTTCACATGGTTACGGCGGGCAGGGGAAAGCTCCGCAAAGCAGGAAACAAGATCTGGGAGATCTCGGCCGGCCAGGCATTTCTGATCTTTCCGGGGGAGGAGACCGTCTATAAGGCGGATCTGGAGGATCCCTGGAGCTATATGTGGATCGGCTTCCATGGACTGCGGGCGGAAGAAATGATGAAAAAGGCCGGATTTTCCAAGGAGTGCCCTGTGATCACCTGCCGCAATATGGACAAGATGAAGGAAACCATGGACCGGCTGCTGCTCTCCCGGGATCTGACTTATGTCAATGAACTGTACCGGATGGGGGCGGTGTATCACCTGATTGCCCTGCTGACCGAGAACAGTGCCGTAACCGATGTGTTAACGGATATCTCGCCGGATGCAGACCGTATCTATGTGGATGCGGCGGTAAATCTTCTTATTAATAAT
>CAMOYN010000189.1 GCA_946630035.1 uncultured Lachnospiraceae bacterium | reverse complement strand
ATGCTGATTGTCACCTTTACCGGAAAATAAAAGAACATAAAGAAGACTGGCCACACACCATAGGCCAGTCTTCTTTATGTTCTGTATCACGCAGAGAAGCGGGTCAACAACCTGCGTCTAATAATCAAAAATAACCTGAGCTTACGCCATCTTGTTGACAGCAGTAGCCATACGGGAAATCTTACGGGAAGAAGTGTTCTTATGATAGATGCCCTTGGAAGTAGCCATGCTGATCACGGAAGTAGCCTGAGACAGAGCGGTCTGAGCTGCTGCCTTGTCGCCGCTGGCAATTGCTGCCTCTACTTTCTTGATGTAGGTCTTCACTTTGGAACGAGCTGCTTTGTTACGGGCTGCTCTCTTCTGGGCTACCAGAACTCTCTTCTTAGCGGATTTGATGTTTGCCACCTTTGTGCACCTCCCACCGAAATATTAAGGATGTTAGTTTATTTTACAGAAAACCGGACACGGACGTTTCTCTTGTAAACATACCTTGTAATAATAATGGATTTACATTGGCTTGTCAATAGAAAATCGTGAAAAAATGTTGCCTGAGAGCAGGTTTTATGATAAGCTGTTAGCAATCTATAGATTCCGTCAATTCGTTTTTCAGACAGGAGAGCTGTATGGCTGACTTTGCGCAGAGTAAGATAAGAAACTTTTGTATCATTGCTCATATCGATCACGGCAAATCCACACTGGCGGACCGGATCATCGAGAAGACCGGACTGCTGACCCAGCGGGAGATGCAGGAGCAGGTCCTGGACAACATGGACTTGGAGCGGGAGCGGGGCATCACGATTAAATCCCAGGCCGTGCGAACGATTTATAAGGCGAAGGATGGGGAGGAATATATGTTCAACCTCATCGATACACCCGGACATGTGGATTTCAATTACGAAGTATCCCGGAGTCTGGCGGCCTGTGACGGAGCGGTTCTGGTGGTGGATGCAGCCCAGGGGATTGAGGCCCAGACATTGGCCAATGTCTACCTGGCTCTGGATCATGATCTGGATGTGGTTCCGGTGATTAACAAGATCGATCTTCCCAGTGCGGAACCGCAGAGGGTCATCGATGAGATCGAAGATGTGATCGGTCTGGAAGCCCAGGATGCTCCTCAGATTTCCGCCAAAAACGGGATAAATATCGAAGATGTGCTGGAAGCCATTGTAGAGAAGATTCCTGCCCCGGGCGGTGATCCCGAAGCTCCCCTGCAGGCGCTGATCTTTGACTCCGTCTATGATTCCTACCGTGGGGTGATCGTTTTCTGCCGCCTGATGGAGGGCAGCATCCGGAAGGGGATGCCGGTGCAGATGATGGCCACCGGGGCCAGCTTTGACGTGGTGGAAGTCGGATATTTCGGGGCGGGCCAGTTTATTCCCTGCGAGGAACTGACGGCCGGCATGGTGGGATATTTTACCGCCAGCATCAAAAATGTCCGGGATACCCGGGTGGGTGATACGGTGACCGAGAAGAACCGTCCCTGTGAAAAGCCTCTGCCGGGCTACAAGAAAGTACAGCCCATGGTATACTGCGGTATGTATCCGGCCGACGGTGCGAAATATCCGGATCTGCGGGATGCGCTGGAAAAACTGCAGCTGAACGATGCGGCTCTTCAGTACGAGCCGGAGACATCGGCCGCCCTGGGCTTTGGTTTCCGCTGCGGATTCCTGGGACTGCTGCATCTGGAGATTATCCAGGAGAGACTGGAGCGGGAATACAGTCTGGATCTGGTCACCACCGCTCCCAGCGTTATATATAAGGTACATTGTACCAACGGAACCGTGATGGATCTGACGAATCCCTCCAATATGCCGGATCCCACCGAGATCGAATATATGGAGGAGCCCATCGTAAAAGCAGAGATTATGGTGACCACCGAATTCATCGGTGCGATCATGGATCTGTGTCAGGAGCGCCGCGGCAACTACCAGGGGATGGAATATATGGAAGATACCAGAGCCCTGCTTCGCTACGAACTGCCGCTGAATGAGATCATCTATGACTTCTTTGACGCACTGAAATCCCGTTCCAGAGGATATGCCTCCTTTGACTATGAGATGGCGGGATATATGCGTTCTCCTCTGGTGAAGCTGGATATTCTGGTGAATAAAGAAGAAGTCGATGCCCTGTCCTTTATTGTATTCGAAGGGACGGCCTACGAACGTGGCCGTAAGATGTGCGAGAAACTGAAGGAAGAGATTCCCCGGCAGCTGTTTGAGATACCGATCCAGGCAGCCATCGGAAACCGGATCATTGCCAGAGAGACGGTCAAGGCGATGCGAAAAGACGTACTGGCCAAGTGCTATGGCGGTGACATCACCCGGAAACGGAAACTGCTGGAGAAGCAGAAAGAGGGAAAGAAACGGATGCGCCAGGTGGGCAGCGTAGAGATCCCTCAGAGAGCCTTCATGAGCGTCCTGAAGCTCGACAGTGAATAAATTCCGGCCGGGCAGGTAAGACAAAGTAAGACAAGGTTACTTAGAGGGGGTCAATGGAAAAGCGGGATCTGGGGATCTATATTCATATCCCCTTCTGTGTTAAAAAATGTGATTACTGCGATTTCCCGTCGGCGGCGCGAACGCCCCAGGAGATGGCCTGGTACATGAGAAATCTCATGAAGGAGATCCGCAGTTATGAAGCGCTGGGGAGCCTGTACCGGGTGGATACCATCTTTTTCGGCGGCGGTACACCCTCCATTCTTCCTCCGATCCAGATCATGAGAGTGCTCATGCAGCTGCGGGAAGAGTTTGAGGTGGCGGAGGATGCGGAGATCACCATCGAATGCAATCCCGGTACTCTGACCCGGGAGAATCTGCTTTCCTACCGGGACCTGGGGATCAACCGGCTGAGCCTGGGGGTCCAGTCGGCAAACGATGCGGAACTGAAGCTTTTAGAGCGGATTCATTCCTGGCAGGAAGTGCCGGATAATGTAAGGCTCGCCCGGAAGCTGGGATTTAAGAATATCAATCTGGATGTCATGAGTGGTCTGCCCCATCAGTCGGTGAAAAGTTACCGGGATACTCTGCAGCGGATCGTGGAGCTGCGGCCGGAGCACATCTCTTCCTACAGCCTGATCCTGGAAGAGGGTACCCCTTTCTATGACCGCTACCGGACCGGGGAGGGCCAGAAGGTCCTTCCGGGAGAAGATGCGGAACGGGAGATGTATTATGAGACCCGGGATTTCCTGAAGACCCACGGATATCACCGGTATGAGATTTCCAACTACTCCCTGGAGGGGCGTGAGTGCCGCCACAACTCCCGCTACTGGACCGGCGGAGAGTATCTGGGTGTGGGCCTTAGTGCAGCCTCTTATCTGGATGGAAAGCGGTTTGCCAACACCTCGGACTGGATCTCCTACGGAGAAGAGGTGCGGCATGCCTATCAGCGATATAAAGCCGCGCCGGCCCAGAGCCGGAAGGATGCGATGGAGGAGTTCATGTTCCTGGGGCTTCGCATGACATGCGGTATCCGGACCAGCGAGTTCTGTCAGCGGTTCGGAACCGATTACTATGAGGTCTACGGGGATGTGACGGAACGTCTGGAAGGGCAGAAGCTGCTGACGGTTCAGAACGGGAGAGTCCGCCTCACGGACTATGGGATCGATGTCAGCAACCGGGTGCTGGCGGAGTTTCTGCTGGAGGAGGGAGATGTCTGATCCCCGGTTTTCTGTCACAGGGATCCGAGATTCCTGCTGACCCCGGCAGCAACAAATTTGAAAAGTTTTACAGCGCAATGCGCAGGAATCAGTTTTATGGATAACAAAGAATTATTTAAAGCCGGACTTGCCAGAATGAGAGAAAAGGCCGCGGAGAATGGAAATCACCTCTCCGTCGCAGAGATTCTGGCCTGCTTTCCGGATCTGCGGCTGACAAAGACACAGATTCGTCTGATTCATCAGTATGCAGAAGAGGAGCATATGGTGATCGATGACTATGTGCCCCATGATACCAGAAGTGTTCCCCTGGGCAAAAAGAAAATGACCGGGGAGGAAAAAGCCTATTTTAAAATGTACCTGGAGGACCTGAAACAGATCCGTCCCTGCGATGCCGAAGAGGTGGAGCTCCTTGCGGAAAGACTTCTGGCCGGTGATGAACTGGCGAGAAACCGGCTGACGGAAGGACATCTCCACATGGTGCTGGAACTGGCAGGTAAGAGAGCCGGCCAGGGGGTCCTGATAGGGGATCTGGTGCAGGAAGGCAATATGGCCCTGGTTACCGTCCTGTCGGAACTGCAGAGAGAGGGAAGCTCCCTTCTGGCAGGAGGCCTGTCCCAGCTGCTCTCCTCCCGGGTAGATGCGGCGATCCGACAGCTGATCGAAGAACAGAGCGGCCATGACAAGGCCGGAGAGAGGATGGCGAGGGAAACCAACCGCCTGCTGGCAGCTACACTGGCTCTGGAAGAGGAACTGGGAAGAGAAGCCACTCTGGCAGAACTGTCCGAAAAGGTACGGCTGCCGGAGGATAAAGTGAAGGAACTGATAAAAATCTCATTGAACGCTGCGGAGTTTTCTCCTCAAAACGAATAAAAATTTTCATGTAATAAAGCGGATACAAGCCGCTTAACACCATATATGCTATTACAGATTCAGGAGGGCAAGATGAGCGTAAGACGTATTTACGTAGAAAAGAAACCGGCCTATGCGGTTGCTGCCAGAGGACTTCGGGAAGAGA
>CAMOYN010000188.1 GCA_946630035.1 uncultured Lachnospiraceae bacterium | reverse complement strand
GAAGCCATAGAACGGATCAAAAGAGATACACGGCACTTCGCCAAACGGCAGCTGACCTGGTTCCGGCGAGAACTTGACACCGTCTGGCTGACCTGGGAAGATGGCATCACCACCGAAGATATGCTGGATAAAATACTGGCATATTGCCATGAGAGAGGCATCGTATAGAGGAACTGGCAGGTGG
This sequence comes from uncultured Lachnospiraceae bacterium, assembly GCA_946630035.1. GTDB lineage: Bacteria > Bacillota > Clostridia > Lachnospirales > Lachnospiraceae > UBA3305. The sequence continues at coordinate 4,583 of CAMOYN010000188.1, read as the reverse complement.
GCCGGCTATTATCAAAACAGAAAGAAGTATAGACAAGAATGAATTTGGAAAAAGAATTACAGCTCATGTATGGTGACTGCGGAATCAGCGAGCCGGTTCTCCGACTGGGAGAGGAAGTCCTGGCAGAACTGGCTCCCCGCTTTGAGAAAATGGATCAGATCGCTGAGTATAATCAGCTGAAAGTACTGCAGGCCATGCATAGAAACCATGTCAGCGAGATGCATTTTCAGGCGACCACCGGCTACGGATACAATGATTCGGGACGGGATACCCTGGAAAGAGTCTATGCGGATACCTTTCACACGGAAGATGCCCTGGTCCGTTCCCAGATTACCTGTGGAACCCATGCACTGAATCTGGCGCTTTCCGCCAATCTGCGGCCGGGAGATGAGCTCCTGTCTCCGGTGGGAAAACCTTACGATACACTGGAAGAGGTCATCGGCATCCGGGAATCCGTTGGTTCTCTGGCGGAATACGGTATCACATACGCCCAGGCAGATCTTCTTGAGGATGGAAGCTTTGACTATGAAGCGATCCGGAAACAGATCAAACCGAATACCCGTATGGCGACCATTCAGCGATCCAAAGGATATGCTTCCCGCCCCACTCTGTCACCGGCTCAGATCGGAGAACTGATCGCATTCCTGAAATCCTGCAAACCCGATATCATCTGTATGGTGGATAACTGTTACGGTGAATTTGTGGACATTAAAGAACCCTCCGACTATGGTGCTGATATGATTGTCGGATCCCTGATCAAGAACCCCGGAGGAGGACTCGCTCCGGCCGGAGGCTACATCTGCGGTACAGCCGAATGTGTGGACCGGGTCGCAAGACGTCTGACATCTCCCGGACTGGGACGCGAAGTAGGCGCCAACCTGGGGACCAATCCCGCCTTCTATCAGGGATTCTTCATGGCCCCTACCGTGACGGCAGGAGCCGAAAAAGGAGCCGTATTCGCCGCAAAACTCTATGAACGGCTGGGTTTCCGCGTCCATCCTACAGGAGATACGGAACGATTCGATATCATACAGGCCATTGACCTGAAAACCCCCGAAGCACTCTGCGCATTCTGCGCCGGTATCCAGCAGGCCGCACCGGTGGACAGCTATGTCACACCCGAACCCTGGGCCATGCCCGGATACGACGACGAAGTGATCATGGCAGCCGGAGCCTTCGTACAGGGATCCTCCATCGAACTATCCGCCGACGGCCCCCTCCGCCCCCCGTACACCGTGTTCTTCCAGGGCGGAATCACCTGGCACCACGCAAAATACGGAATTTTAATGTCTTTACAGAAACTGGTTGATGCCGGTTTGACCATATGATATAATACGATGATACCAGGGGCCAAAAGTCATACTCTCCATGCTTGCATGGAAAAGTATGACCTTGGGACCCGCAAAACGCCGAAATGCAGCCATTTTCCGAAGGAAAATGCACCACCAAAACACCAAAACTGAGGGGTCTGGGGAGAGCTCTCAGGAGGTGCCATGGAGAAAAAAAACACAATAATGAAAGACCTGCCGGCTTCGGAACGCCCTTACGAAAAATGCCTGACGATGGGGCCGGCCTACCTGAGTGACGCAGAACTCCTCGCGATCATATTGCGATGCGGTATTCAGGGCCAGACTTCCCTGGATCTTGCGGTCCAGCTGCTTCTGAATTATCAGGGGAGGGGCGGCATCGAAGGCGTATGCCATGCATCCGTAAAAGATCTGATGGAAATCCGGGGAGTAGGAAAGGTAAAAGCAGTGATGCTGCAGTGTATCGGAGAGCTGGCACGGCGGATCGCCCATGCGGAGGTGCAGGAAGAACTCCGTCTGACCGATCCCGCATCGGTTGCCTCTTATTTTATGGAAGATATGCGGCATCTGGAACAAGAAGAAGTGGTGGCGGCTTTTTTTAACACAAAGGGTCGGATGATCGGATCACGGGTCGTAAGCCGTGGAACGGTAAACGCTTCGCTGATCACGCCCAGGGAGATTTTTGCGGAAGCACTGAAAGAAAAAGCGGTATATCTGGTACTGCTGCACAACCATCCGAGCGGAGATCCGGAGCCCAGCCGGGAGGATTTCCTCCTGACAGACCGGGTGGCGGAAGCCGGATTGCTGATGCATATTCCCCTGTATGACCACATTATTATAGGAAACCACTGTTATATCAGTTTATTAGAACGAGGTTATCTCGGATGAAAAAAAAACCGGCGCCGGAGATACGGCCTAAACATATAATGTTTTTGCTGGCAGCAATCTGTATACTGTTGATTATAATGTCTGCCATGAATACCAATACCAACAACTTCCTGCGGGCAGGTTTCAATAACACATTGATGCCGATGCAGAAAGGCTTTAATATCGTAGGCAATGGTATTTTCGGACGAGTGGAGCGACTGGTACATCTTCATGATGTGGAAAGCGAAAATGAGCGCCTGAAAGAGCAGGTCGCTGAACTCACCGAACAGAATACCCGCTATCAGCTGAGACTGTCAGAACTGACAACCTATCAGAATCTGCTGAGTCTTTCGGATCAGTATCCTGAGTACGAGAAGGTGGGAGCCCACATTATCGGAAAGAACTCAGATAACTGGTTCAAGACGATTCAGGTAGATAAAGGCTCCAGAGATGGCATTGCCGTGGATATGAATGTAATCGCCAATGGCGGACTGGTGGGAATTGTTACATCGGTCACGGATACTACCGCAACGATCAGTACGATTATCAATGATAACCGGAACGTAGGAGCGATGGGGCTTACATCCAAAGCTTCCTGTATTGTGACAGGGGATCTGACCCTTTACGAAAACGGACTGCTGGAACTGAGCAAGATCGCCAAGGATGACGCCATCAGCAATGACGATAAGATTGTTACGTCCAATACCAGTGACCTGTATCTGCCGGGTATTCTCATTGGTTATGCCAAGGATCTCACGGTAGATTCCAATAATCTTACCAAATCCGGCTACCTGGTACCTGCCGCGGACTTTTCCCATCTGGATACCGTTCTGATACTGACCACTATAAAAGAGACGGGAGAGCCTGAATCGTGAGACGTTTTTTCGTATATCTGGGTGTAGTACTTCTGGCCTTCCTGCTGCAAAACAATATATTTGCGGTTTCTAATCTGATCGATGCTACTCCGAACCTTCTGCTGATTATAACCTTCTCTTTTGGATTTATCCGCGGCCAGAAGGAAGGCATGTTTATCGGCCTTTTCTGTGGTCTGCTGATGGATGTCTGTTTCGGTGAGCTGGTGGGATATTATGCACTGATCTACATGCTGATTGGTTTTGTGACAGGAACGATCGGCCAGCTGTTCTACGCGGAATTTCTTAATATGCCCTTATTGCTGTGCGTGCTCAGTGATTTCATGTACAATCTTTACATCTATGTATTCGGTTTCATGGTACATGGGCGTATGTCTCTCTCTGTATATTTTGCACATGTAATTCTGCCGGAAGTGGTTTATACTTCGGTACTGACACTGTTCCTGTACAAAGTGTTTTTCCGCCTGAATGAAAAGCTGGAAGAACTCGAGAAGAGGAGTGCGAAGAGATTTGTTTAGAGATTTTTTGATTGATCTGCTGGAATTTATCATATACAAGATTAAAGAGCTGGCTACGTCCCGGCTTTTTCCTGTTTCAGTCGTTTTCCTGATTATGTTCGGTATGCTTGTCAGCCGTTTGTTCCAGCTGCAGATTATCGAAGGCGAGGAAGCACAGGCGAAGTATACACAGACCACCAGAAAAACCGTAAGTCTGGCCAGTACCAGAGGTAATATTTACGATCGAAATGGGAAATTGCTCGCGAAAAACCGGCTCGTATATGCCGTTACCGTGACAGATGAAGGTGACTACAGCAATGGTTATCAGAAAAATCTGATGCTCATGACTCTGGTGAACATCCTGAACAAACATGATGAGAAGATGATCTCGGATATTCCGATCATCATCAATTCTCATGGTGATTTTGAATATACGGTAGAGGGTAATTCTCTCCTTCGTTTCCTCAGAGACATGTACGGTCTTCCGACCACGAAAGACTTCACAGAAGAGAAGCCTGCGGATACTACGGCGGAAGAGGCATTTCTGTATATGAAGGATCGCTATGGTGTCGGACAGTATCCGCCGTCGGTTGGCGGAGAGTATGAGATCTCCGATGAAGATGCGCTGAAGATCATCAATGTACGATATGCCATGAATCTGAACCGGTATCAGAAATATGTGTCGACGGTAGTGGCTCAGGATATCCGTACGGAGACGATGCAGGATATACTGGAACATTCCACACAGATGCTGGGCGTGGATGTAGAGGAGAACTATATCCGCGAATACACGGACAGTGAGTGTTTCTCCCATATTATAGGCTATACAGGAAAAGCTTCCGCAGAAGAAATCGAGAACCTGAACGCTGCCGGCGGATCCTATGAAAACGGAGACGTGATCGGGAAAACCGGTATTGAGAGTTTTAATGAGATGGATCTGCAGGGAGAAAAGGGCGAGCGCATCATGTACGTGGACAATGAAGGCCACATACAGTCCATCGAGAGTGGAGTTTTTGTCAAACAAAAAGACTAGAAATAAG
>CAMOYN010000187.1 GCA_946630035.1 uncultured Lachnospiraceae bacterium | reverse complement strand
TGCTGCTGGTGCTGGCGCTGGTAGCGGCGCTTGGCACCAGCCTTACCAACGTCCTCATCGCCCTGATGCTGGCCATGCTGCCGACCTACGCCCGGGTAATCCGCTCCGCCGTACTGACGGTGGTAGGCGCAGATTATATTGAAGCCGCCCGTTCCTGCGGTGCCAGCAGCTGGCGCATCATTCTGAAACATGTCATTCCCAACGCCATCGGACCGATCATCGTACAGGCCACCATGACCGTAGGTACCATGATCATCTGGGCCGCGGGCATCAGCTTCCTGGGAATGGGCATTCAGCCGCCGACGCCGGAGTGGGGAGCGATGCTGTCGGAAGGAAAGAACTACATTACGACAGCGCCTCATCTGGTATTCTATCCGGGACTTGCCATTGCCATCACTGCCTTCTCGCTGAACCTGATGGGTGACGGTCTGCGCGATGCACTGGATCCCAGACTGAAGGATTAAGGGGGACGCCATGGAACAGAAGATGAATAAGACGACAGAAATCAATACTCCGATTCTGGAAGTGGATAATCTCTATGTGCATTACCAGAGTGAGGGGCAGAAAATCAAAGCGGTAAACGGTGTCAGCCTGAGTCTGGGCCGCCGGGAGACCATCGGACTGGTGGGAGAGACCGGCGCCGGCAAGACCACTACGGCACTGGCCATCATGCAGCTTCTGCCGGAAGCCACCGCCCACATCGACAGCGGCGACATCCGCTATGAAGGCGAGAGCCTGCTGAAGAAGAGCAGCGGCGAACTCCGGGCCATCCGGGGTGCCCTGATCTCCATGATCTTCCAGGATCCCATGACAGCTCTGAACCCGATCAAAACCGTCGGGGACCAGATCAAGGAATCTCTGGAGATCCACAACTACGATCACAAGAGCAATGCCGAGCTGGAGAAGAGAGTAGATGAACTGCTGGAACTGGTAGGCATCAAGGCCGCCCGGCGCGGGGAATATCCCCATCAGTTCTCCGGCGGCATGAAGCAGCGCGTGCTGATCGCCGTAGCTCTGGCCTGTCAGCCCCAGGTCCTGATCGCCGATGAGCCCACCACCGCCCTGGACGTTACCATTCAGGCCCAGGTGCTGGCACTGATCGAGAATCTGAAGGAACAGCTGGGTACCTCCGTCATCATGATCACCCACGATCTGGGTATCGTAGCACAGACCTGTGATAAGGTAGCGGTCATGTATGCCGGCGAGATCATTGAAGACGGCAGCGTGGAGGAGATTTTTAACGGAAAAGAGAGACATCCCTACACGATCGGTCTTTTCAATTCCATTCCGAAACTGGATGATGAGAGCACGAGACTCAGCCCCATCGACGGACTGATGCCCGATCCGGCCAATCTGCCGGAGGGCTGTCCTTTCAGCCCCCGCTGCCATCAGTGCATGGACATCTGCCGGAAAGTACATCCGGATGTCACGTATCATGAAGGAACTCATCGTATCAAATGTCATCTGTTCGCAGGGGGTGAGAAATAATGGCTGATGCTTTAATCAAAACCGTCGACCTGAAAAAGCATTTTAAGGTAAAGGGCGGACTGCTCCATGCAGTGGATGGCGTAAACCTGGAGATCCCCCGCGGAAAAACCCTGGGTGTGGTAGGAGAGTCCGGCTGTGGCAAATCCACGTTGGGACGAACCATTATCCGTCTCCTGGAGGCGACCTCCGGCTCGGTGTATTTTGACGGGCAGGATGTAATGAAAGCCCGGGGCAAAGAATTCGAGGAACTGCGCAAACAGATGCAGATCATTTTCCAGGACCCTTTTTCCTGCCTTAACCCCCGTATGCCGGTGTATAAGCTCATCGGAGAGCCGCTGGAAATCCATCATGTCTACAAAAACAGCGTTGACATGAACAAGCGCATTGTTCAGCTGATGGATACGGTTGGTCTGGCAAGAAGATTTATCAACTCCTATCCCCATGAGATGGACGGCGGACGCCGCCAGCGTGTGGGTATCGCCAGGGCACTGGCATTAAATCCCAAATTCATCGTCTGTGACGAGCCGGTATCGGCTCTGGACGTATCCATCCAGGCGCAGATCCTGAATCTGCTGATGGATCTGCAGGACGACATGGGCCTGACCTACATGTTCATCACCCATGACCTCCTGGTAGTCCGTCACATCGCCGATGAGATCGCAGTTATGTATCTGGGACAGTGTATCGAGCGGGCTCCGGCCAAACAGCTCTTCAAAGAGCCTCTGCATCCCTACACCAAGGCCCTGCTCTCTGCGATTCCGATTCCGGATCTGAGTCAGAGGAAGAAGCCGGTCATGCTGCAGGGCGAGGTGTCCGACCCGATCAACCCGAAGCCTGGCTGCCGGTTCGCCAGACGCTGCAACTACTGCACCGAAAAATGTACCCAGCAGGACTATCCGTTGAAGGAAGTATCTCCGGGGCATTTCGTGGCCTGCGAGCTGTATAAATAAGAAAATTGCGGAAAGCTACGTGGAAGTAATGTGAGAAGTAAAAATTTTCAGGAGATTTGCGAATGAAAACATCAAGAATCGAGCGTGTCATGGAAAAACTGAATACGATGGGCATGGGACAGCTCATCGTCAGCGATCCGGATTCGCTGTATTACCTGCTGGGACATAGCTATGATCCCGGCGAGAGACTGCTGGCCCTCTATCTGAACGATGACGGCAAGGCAGTACTCTTCCACAACCACATGTTCCATTTCCCGGAGCAGGAGGGACTGAATATCGCCTACTATGATGACATTGACGATTACATGGGTGTCGTGGCGGAAAACGTGAAGCCCGGCGCCATCGGTGTGGACAAGTTCCTGCGGGCCAAGTTCCTGGTGCCCCTGATGGAGCGCCGCTCCGACATCCAGGTAAAACTGGGATCCCCCGCGGTGGACTGGGCCAGAAAGTACAAGGATGCTGAGGAACTGGAACTCATGCGGGCCTCTTCTCTGGTCAATGATAAGACTGTGGGCGGTGCCATCGGTCATGTCGGCGAGGACCTCACGGAGCAGGAGATGGGCGATGTGGTCTGCGACCTCCACATGAGCCTGGGAGCCGATGCCCGGATGGAGCAGCTCGTTTGCTACGGCGTCAATTCCGCCGAGCCCCACCATGCCAGCGACCGCACGAAGATACAGCCCGGAGACGCGGTGATCTTTGACATCTACGCGCCGGTGGGTCACTATTTCTGCGACATGACCCGTACCGTCTTCTACAAAGACGTGACGGAAGAACAGCGGAAGGTCTACGAGATCGTAAAGGCCGCCAATGCCGCCGGCAAGGCAGCCGTCCGCCCCGGCGTACCGCTGAAGGAAATCGACCGGGCCGCCCGCCAGGTCATCGAGGAAGCCGGCTACGGCCAGTACTTCACCCACCGGACCGGCCACGGCTGCGGACTGGCTCTCCATGAGCCGCCGGATGTCAGCAGCGTCAGCGAAGAGATCGTAGAACCCGGCATGACCTTCTCCGTCGAGCCCGGCATCTACATCCCCGGGAAGTTCGGCGTCCGGGTGGAAGACCTGGTAGCCTGCACCGAAGACGGTGTCGAAGTACTCAACTACTATCCCAGAGATCTGGTGGTAGTGGAGTGAGCATAACGAAGGAAATACCTGCTTGCTGACACCGCCGGTTTATGTTACTATTCTAACAGTGTGTCGCAGGAAACGGCATCAGAGCAGGAGAACAGAAGATATATGAACAAGCAGGAAGTAATGGATTATCTGAAGGATCAGGGCGTAGAGTATACGGTTACGGAGCATGCCCCGGTATATACCATCGAAGAGATGGTGGAGCAGAAAGTTCCGGATATGGAGACAGTGGCGAAGAATCTTTTTGTCCGGGACGATAAAAAGAGAAACTACTATCTGATTTCCGTGCGGGAGGACAAGAGAGTCAATCTGAAGGAGTTCCAGGAAGCCCACGGAACCCGCCGCCTGAGCTTTGCTTCCGAGGGAGATCTGGAGAAAATTCTCAGCCTGACCCGAGGCGCCGTTACCCCTCTGGGACTGCTGAACGACGAGCAGCATATTGCCCAGTTCTATCTGGACCAGGATCTGACGAACGGTTATATCAGTATCCATCCCAATGAGAATACTGCAACTGTAAAGATGAAAACGGCGGATCTGATCCGGATTCTGAAAGAGAACGGATGCGAAGTTCACATCGTGAAGATGTGATGGATTCCTGCAGGAGCTGAACTAATCACAGCACGGATAGCAGTATTGTCTAAGTAAATTAAGAGGCAGTTTTCCTTTTCCCGGAAAACTGCCTCTTTTCATGCTCGTTTTTTCATCAGATACAGGCAGCGGATCGGATGGTCAAAGACAGAAAAATGTGGTATTATAATTCCAGACGAATCTACAACGATAGTAAAAACTTGTAAATGATTCGATTGACCATCAGTGAAGAGGAGGCGAGTTACCATGACACAGAGAAGTAAAACAGAGCATGTCAGGGACCTGAAACAGACCGGGACGATACAGCCTGAGGTGACGGGAGAGAGGGTCGCCTGGCCGGTACAGGCGGACTGGAAGGACCCGGAGTACCGGGAGTGGGTGCACCGGGAAGTGGTGCCCTTTGGAAGGAGAGACCATTTGGCGGGATATCATTTTGCCGATACACTGCCGGAGATGGTCAGAGAGAGTACCTTCCCCTATGGAATTCAGAAGGGACATACCCTCGAGGACTATCTGGCGCTGCCGGAGGACCGCAGGGTAGAGATGATCGATGGGGTTTTCTATGATATGGCGGCTCCCACCACGGTGCATCAGCTGCTGGGTGGTTTCATCCATCATA
>CAMOYN010000186.1 GCA_946630035.1 uncultured Lachnospiraceae bacterium | reverse complement strand
ACGCTGGGGTTGGTAATCATGGTAACAAAGCCCAGTTCCGCACTCTGGCCGATCAGGAATTTTACAAAATAATAGATCATCCAACCGGTAACTACGGTATAGAAAGACATCAGGGCAATATTTCCGAGCAGGCAGAAAATACCGTGAATATGCCATTTCTGGCCCGGACGCTCCAGTTTCTGATACATATGGATCGGGCTGGCCTGAGCGGCCCGGCCGATGGCAAACTCCATGGTCATGGAAGGAAGGCCGAGCAGGATCAGGCAGATCACATAGACCAGAACAAATCCGCCACCGCCGTACTGACCGGTCATCCAGGGGAATTTCCACACATTGCCACAGCCGATGGCACATCCGGCGCTGAGCATAATGAATCCCAGCCGGCTGCTAAGTTTGTCTCTCTCGTTGTTCATAATAACACACTCTCCTCTTACGGCAAAACCCCAGCGGAAATACTGTCCTTTTGCCTGAAAAAATCTGATCTCAACAAAAGATCAGACTAATTTTAACATATATGATTTGGGCTTGCAATGCAGGAAAGATTATAATAAGATAAGTAAAAGCTTATGAATCATGGAGAGACGGATGAATCACACACAACTAATTATTTTTATCACTGCTGCGGAGAACCACAGCTTTACCAAAACAGCGGAGCAGTTTTTCATCACCCAGGCCGCCGTCACCCAGCACATCCAGACTCTGGAGGCTTCCATCGGCTGCGAGCTTTTCGACCGGCGCACCCGGCCGGTGCGTCTCACCCCCGCCGGTCAGGCATTCTACACCGACGCGAAGGACATCATAAAACGGATGAATTCCGCCGCCGTCCGCGCCAAGGAAGCCAGCCTCGGCGAGAGCGGAAATCTGCATATCGGCTTTCTGAAAGGTTACGAGCGCAGCGATCTGTCCGCCATCGCCCGGCGATTCCGCCGCACCCACCCCAACGCCTTCCTCACCTTCGAGCGGAAAAGCTCCGACCAGCTGGCCGCCGGACTGATCCAGGGAACCTTTGACATCATTTTCACCTGGGACAGCACCAATCTTCGGCAGAACCCCGATGTATCCTGGCGCCAGACCGACCGGATCCGGCTGGTTGCAGCCCTCTACACCGGCCACCCCCTGTCCGGCCGGCTCCAGATCAGCCGTTCCGACCTGCGGGGCGAGGACATCCTCTACATGTCCCCCTCCGAGGACTTCGAATCCTACGGAGACTCTGTCTTCTTCCGCCTCTACCAGGAAGCCGGATTCAACCCGAATATCCTGTACCGCACCTCCGACCTGGAAGTCATCCTCACCATGGTCGCCGCCGAAGAAGGCATCTCCATTCTCCCGGACTACTTTACCAACAAACTCGCCGGCGCTGACAACCTGATCTTCATCCCCCTCACCGGTGAGCAGGAACACGAGGAAATTGACGCCATCTGGCGCACCGACAACCAGAACCCCTTACTTACCGCATGGATTGAAGAGGTGGAGGGATAAAAAGCATCTCGCCCGAGCGAGATGCTCCACGATACGCGGTCTTCTCTGCCAACAAAAAAACCGAAAACGCTCATCGCGTTTCCGGTTTTTAAGTGGAGCATAGGGGACTTGAACCCCTGGCCTCCACACTGCCAGTGTGGCGCGCTCCCAACTGCGCTAATGCCCCGAACGAATGCTAGTATAGCACGATCCAGGATGGAATGCAAGCACTTTTTTAATTTCTGACGCAGAATTCTCACAGGCCACTCTCCCGCCACCGGGGACAGGTCCCAATTGGCGGCCTCCGCCACCGGGACCTGTCCCCGATGGCGGGCCGGTGGCGGGGGTCTGGGCGAAAAATTTGGGCCAGGGGGTTTTCCCCTGGCCCAAGGAAGGTCTTATTCGGCGATGTCAGCGTACATGAAGTACCAGTAACCATAGGCGGAGTGCCACATACCGGTGATCTTCTCGCTCTGCATCCAGAAGTCATTGTAGTAAGCTACAGGGCAGTTGGCGCTTTCGGCCATCATGATGTCCTCTGCCTGATGAAGGGCGGTGGAGCGTTCTGCGGGATCCAGGGTGGATCTGGACAGATCGATGGCGGCGTCGAAGTCTGCGTTGTTGAACTTACCGTCGTTGTTGCCGTTGGTGGAGTAGAACAGTTCGATCATGTTGGAAGGATCGCTGTAGTCGCCTACCCAGCCGTTACGGGCGATTTCGTATTCACCGTTACGACGCATGGGAGTGAAGCTGGCCCACTCTACGATTTCTACTTCCAGGGTAACACCGATCTCGCTCCATGCGCTCTGCAGGTATTCTGCTACTGCTTTGTGGTAACCGGAATCGTTGGTTACATAGTGCAGTACGGGCAGGCCTTCGCCGTTAGGATAGCCGGCTTCTTCCAGAGCAGCCTTGGCAGCATCCAGGTCAGCGTTCAGAGGCAGATAAGCTTCACCGTTGTTGGCTTTGGACATGAAGTCGCTGCCGTCGGTGTCTTTCCAGCCAGGGCCCATGAAGTTCTGAGCGGGGGAATAGGTTCCCTGCATGATGGTGTTGGCAACATATTCTCTGTCGATGGCCAGGTTCAGAGCTTCACGAACTTTTGCATTGTCCAGAGGAGCTACCTGGGTGTTGTAGGACAGATAGTAGGTACCGATGATCGGATCTACGTGGAACTCGGGGTTGTCAGACAGGCTGGGGATCTCCTCGGTGGGAACGTCCTTGATGAACAGGATCTCGCCGTTCTGATATGCGCTGTAGGCAGCGTTGGAATCTTCGATCAGGTTCCAGCGGATGCTTCCCAGTTTGATAGCATCGGCATTCCAGTAGTTGGGGTTCTTCTCGGTTACGATGTAGGAGCTGGGAACCCACTCGGTGATCATGAACGGGCCATTGGAAACGAAGGTGCTGGGATCTACGGCCCAGGCATCGCCATTGGCTTCGATGGTTGCCTGCTGAACCGGGCTCAGGGTTGCGAATGCAGCCAGGCTGTCGAAATAGGAGCAGGCGCTGCTCAGCTCAACGACCAGAGTCTTGTCATCGGGTGCGCTTACAGCCAGAGCATCCAGGTTGCCTTCGATGGCTTCGTCAAAACCTTTTACCATGCTGAGCACGGTATCAGCGTAAGGAGCTGCCACTTCGGGATCGCATACACGTTTCCAGCTGTAAACGAAGTCGTTTGCAGTCAGGTCACTGCCGTCGGACCATTTCAGGCCGTCACGCAGATGGAAGGTCCAGGTCAGACCATCTTCGGAAGTCTCCCAGCTCTCCGCCTGTCCGGGAGCGATCTTTCCTTCCTGATCTACGGTCAGAAGACACTCGAAAACATGAAGAATCATGTTGCCGCCGTCTACTGCGCTGTTCAGAGCGGGGTCCAGGGTCTCAGGGTTGGGACCAACCTGAACGGACAGCTCTTTTCCCGTCTCCTCTGCCATCACAGGGGTTGCAGCACCGCCAAATGCGGTCACTGCCATCGCTGCTGCCAACAGAATCGCAAGTGCTTTTTTCATAAGTTGCCTCCTTTTAATAAGATATATTTGCGTCGGCGGCACCGTGCCGCCGGATCACACATAATTTACGTTCCAGGCAATTACCGCCGGATCACACAGGATTTACGCACATCAGTTGACCTGATCCAGGTTGTGGCAGGCTGCAAAATGTCCCTTGGAGACTTCTCTCCACTGGGGTACTTCGCCTGCGCATCTCTCGGTGGCGTAGGGGCACCGGGTGCGGAAACGGCATCCGGAAGGCGGGTTCAGGGGGCTGGGTACGTCGCCCTCCAGCATGATTCGCTTGCTGGCTCTGGCCGTCTTCGGGTCGGCAATCGGAATAGCGGAGATCAGGCTCCGGGTGTAGGGATGGACGCTGTGGAAGATCAGCTCATTGCTTTCCGCCAGCTCCACCAGTTTCCCGAGGTACATGACACCGATCCGGTTGGAAATGTGCTTCACTACGGAGAGGTCATGGGCGATGAACAGGTAGGTCAGGCCCATCTCATGCTGCAGGTCTTCAAACATGTTGATGACCTGGGCCTGGATGGATACGTCCAGTGCGGAAATCGGCTCGTCGCAGACGATGAATTTCGGGTCCACCGCCAGGGCGCGGGCGATACCGACACGCTGCCGCTGTCCGCCGGAGAACTCGTGGGGATACCGGTTCGCGTGCTCGGAGTTCAGTCCTACCTCTTCCAGCAGGTGTTGTATTTTATTATACCTTTCTTCCTTGCTCTTCGCAAGTCCATGGATATCAATTGCCTCGCCTACAATATCGCCCACAGTCATACGGGGGTCCAGGCTGGCATAGGGATCCTGGAATACGATCTGCATTTCCCGGCGATAGGGTTTCATATCCACCGCCGTCTTCGTGCCGTATTTCGGCTGCCCGTTCTCGAGGATGGGCTGTCCGTCCTCGCCGGTCAGCGGCACATCTCCGCTGTCGAACAGAACCTTGCCGTCGTAGATAATCCGTCCCTTGGTCGGCTCATAGAGCCGGAGCAGGGACCGTCCGGTGGTCGTCTTGCCGCAGCCGGACTCGCCTACCAGGCCAAGGGTTTCTCCCTTATTTATAAAGAAGGAAACGTCATCCACTGCCTGGACATATTTTTTTCTTCTGCCGAAACCTCCGGCAGGAAAATACTGATAGAGGTGCTCGATCCTCAGCAATTCATCGCTCATTCGAAGCCGCCTCCTCTCTCTCATTTTTCTGGTTCATCCAGCAGGTGGAATAATGAACGTCGCCAAAATAGGTCACCGGCGCCTTCTCGCGGAGGCAGATCCGCATGCAGTTGTCACACCGGGACGCAAAAGGACATCCCTTCGGGGGATTCAGCAGATCCACCGGCGTGCCCGCAATGGGTATGAGTTTCTCATGGGTCT
>CAMOYN010000185.1 GCA_946630035.1 uncultured Lachnospiraceae bacterium | reverse complement strand
GACTTTTTCTGGAAATATAGCCGACATCGTATTTGGCCAGGCGAACCTTCGCCCAGTTGTCTGTCAGGGACAGAACAATCATCTGATGTCCTTTCGGGAGCGTCACCAGTTTCTTTCCGGAGGAGCTGGCCGTTTTTCTCACCACGGTATCCGCTTTCTTAACCGTAGCTACCTGCGGCACCATTTCCTTCACAAAAGCCCGGGCACTCTTTCCCGTTGTCAGGATCCGGTTCTCGATCCATCCGATGATGTTCCCGGAGGAAATGTAGCTGAAATTGCCTTTCCTGCGAATACGGTACGCCCCTGTTCCCCGGTACATCCGGCCCACGACTTCCGAAGAAGTACTGGCTTCCTTGTACACATCGATGTAATTGATCACCTTAGGGACAACAATCGTATCCGTCGCTTCCAGCATCTCAGCCCGGTCCAGGACATAGGCCCGGACGGATTTGGCAAAATACACTTTGGTGGCAGCCTGAACTTCCGTCTGCCCCCCGAAAAGGATCGTCTGTACACATAAAACCAACGCCAGAAGGGTACAGAACTTCCGGCGCCATCGTAGATCAACCATGGGTATCCCTCCTATCTGCCCGTGTTCACCGAGCTGCTCCGGGATGATATCTCCGGCGGCCTTCCAATGATTACGGGATGATTTCTTATTTATTACAAATTTGTTACGTATGTACTATAGCACGCTTAACAAATTTTGTCAAACCCATTCTTTCTACCCTTTCGCGTCAGAGAAAACAGTTTCTTCCCTCCTTCTGTGCATGGCAAACGGCTCCTTCCCGCAGATTGCGGTCAGGAGCCGTTTTTCTTGTTTTCTGTCAAGGGCACCGAAGCCCGTCTTCACTTATCATCCGAAACGCCCTGGCGTTTCTGCCGGTATACTTCATAGACCAGCAGGGACGCGGCCACTCCGGCGTTCAGGGATTCGACCTTCCCTTCCATCGGGATCCGGATCAGGCGGTCCGCCAGAGAGGTGGTCTCGGGTGTCAGTCCATTTCCTTCATTTCCGATCAGGAACGCCGTGCGGGAGGTATAGGTCTCTTCCGTGTAGAAGTGCTGCCCCTTCAGGTGGGCTGCATAAATACGATATCCGGCTTCTTTTAAGATCTGAGAGGCCGTGGCCAGATCCTCCGTTATCACGCAGGGAACCCGATAGAGAGATCCCTGAGTAGAGCGGACGGTCTTGGGGTTATAGAGATCGACCGTCGTGCGGTTCATGATGACTCCGCCGATGCCGGCTCCCTCACCGGTTCTGAGAATCGTCCCCAGATTGCCCGGATCCTGCAGAGACTCCAGCAACAGCAGAGGCTTCCCGCTGTCCGAAAGCTCCTGCACGGTGTGCACCGGGATCTTTACGAGAGCCAGGATTCCCTGGGGAGTAACGGCATCCGAGATGCTCTGAAACACCGGGTCGGAAACCATCTCCGGTTCCAGTCTCCGGCTCCAGTCCTGATGTTCCGGGGCTGCCGCAAAGCTCTCGCTGCAGTAGACCGCCGTGATCTGTCCGGCGGGTGCTTCCTGAACCATATGAATCCCCTCCGCGACAAAAACTCCCTCCTGACGCCGCAGCTTCGCCTTGGACATCAGCTGCCGGAGATATTTCATCTGAGGATTCGAAGTACTGGAAATCATTTATTTTCCCTCATAGATGATGGCGCTCTCTACGTCATATCCTTTCAGAAGTTCTCTTCCCTTCAGGCCGGCCAGTTCCATGACAAAGCAGATCTTCACCACTTCGCCGCCCAGCTCTTCAATCAGTTTCACCATGGCTTCGGTCGTTCCGCCGGTGGCAATCAGATCGTCCACGATCGCGACTTTCATCCCGGGTTTGATATCTTCTTTATGAATCTCAATGGCAGCGGTACCATACTCCAGGGCGTATTCGCGGGAAACGGTTTCTCTGGGAAGTTTTCCTTTTTTACGGATCGGGATGAAGGCCTTTTTCAGCTTGTAAGCCACGGGCACGCCAAAGATAAATCCACGGGACTCCGGTCCCACCACTGCGTCAAATTCAATGCCGTCCAGCATACCTGCCAGCTGGTCAATCGACTGCTGCAATCCGTCTGCTTCCCTCAGAATGCCGGTCACATCACGGAAAATGATTCCCTCCTGGGGAAAATCCGGGATACTGATCACATAATCTTCGAGTTTTTTCATAGGAATTCCTCCTTTTCCGGCCTCCTGCCGGTTATTTAATCTGCTGTACCACGATCTGAAGACTGCGGCGTCCCTGGTATTCATTTACCTCCGGATAATATGCCAGCGACAGCACGGCATCTCCATACCCCCGGTACATCCGGTCGACGGATTCCCTGCCATATTTTTCTGCCACCAGCGCATCCAGCGCATCGGCTTCCCCGAAATACATGGCGTCCATCCGGGCTCCGGTCATGTTCTCCACCAGCATCTTCAGCACGTTGCGGTTCTTTCCCATCACCCGGGCCTGGCGGATGTAGAACTTGCTCTCCGCAAACAACGGACGGGGATTCCCCTTTCCAAAGGGTTCCAGCAACGAGATCTCTTCAATCCGCTCCTCGGTGATATATTCCAGAGGCATCGCTGCATCGATTCTTATTATAGGTACAAAATCCTCTTCTGTCAAACCACTGTTTTGGTTCAGCTGCTCCCTCAGCACCGGAATGTTTTCCTCCGGCAGCGACAGCCCCGCCGCCATGGCATGGCCGCCGAACCGGGTCATCAGGGGGCGGCAGACCATCAGGCCCCGGAACATGTCCCAGGCGGGAATGGAACGGCCGGATCCCTTCCAGCCATTCTCCGTCCGGGTGAGTACGATGGCGGGATGATTGTAGCGCTCCCGCAGCCGTCCGGCCACGATACCTGCAATACTCTCATGACAGTCCGGCAGAGGAACCACCAGTACATCGTCCAGAGAATCTCTCTCCTCCACCCAGGCGATTCCCTGTTTTACCCCCTCCCGGGTCATTTCCTTGCGGGACTCATTCATCTCCCGCAGCC
Source organism: uncultured Lachnospiraceae bacterium (assembly GCA_946630035.1). GTDB lineage: Bacteria > Bacillota > Clostridia > Lachnospirales > Lachnospiraceae > UBA3305. The sequence goes on along the minus strand of CAMOYN010000185.1, from coordinate 1,865 downwards.
GCTCGGCCAGAGGATACACCTCCTCTTCCCTGCCCAGCAGGAGCCCGAAGGCCTGCTCCACCGTGTCCAGCCGCCCGGCGGAATTAAAACAGGGCCCCAGGATGAATCCGATGTGATAGGCCGTCAGTTTCTTCCCCTCCAGCCCGCAGACATGAATCAATGCCCTTAAGCCGGCATTTTCTGTTTTCGGCAGACGCTTCAGCCCCTCCCGGACCAGGATCCGGTTCTCATCCACCAGATCCATCACGTCCGCCACGGTCGCCACCGCCGCATACTCCAGCAGAGGAAGCCGCTCCTCCGGCGCAAACCCGCACAGCTCATAGAGTAAGGAAATCACCTTGTAGGCCACTCCCGCACCGCAGAGCCCTTTGAAAGGATAGTCACAGCCGGGCTGATGAGGATTGACGATCACATCGGCCTCCGGGAGACGTACCTGCTCCTCTCCGTCCACCGTCTCGAACTGGCAGGCATGATGATCCGTTATGATCACCTGCATCCCCAGCTCCTTCGCCCGGGCCGCCGCCTCAAAGGCAGCGATGCCATTGTCGCAGGTAATCATGGTCCGAAGACCTGCCGCAAAAGCATGCTCCACCATTCCGACATTTACACCATAGCCCTCTTTGATCCGGTGGGGAGCCTGCACCCTCGCACGGCCGCCGGCCTTCCGGATCCCCGTCAGCAGGATCAGACCGGAAAAGATTCCGTCCACATCGAAATCCGAGGCAATCCAGATTTTCTCTCCCCGCTGAATGGTGTCATACAGTCGGTGGGCGGCTTCCTCCGCCCCCTTCATCCGGTGGGGATCATATTCATCCTGCCATCCCGCATAGAGAAACCGGCGTATCTCTTCCTCGGTCCGGATCCCCCGGTTCACCATAAGACGAATTGTCAGAGGATCCAGGTGGAATTTTTCTCCCAGCCCGTAAAAATCGGCTTTTTTCGCCTCCAGCATCCATTTTGTCTTCCCCGGTGTATGACTCATTTTCTGTACCCTTATCTATTACAAGATAACCTTCTTAATTAATAATCTGTTGTATATACCTTGGCAAATGCATCCCAGTATTTCAATACAATGGGGTAGGTCAGTTTCTTCCAGTGAATCCCGTCCCCGGCGGCATATTTTTTCAGCAGCCTTCCGTAACGATCCGCCAGCAGAGGCGTCTGGTCGCAGAATTCCACCTGAGGGAATGACTCCGTCAGCTTTTTCAGCTTCCTGTTATATTCATTCACCTTACTCTGCTTAATCCGCTTCGTGGAACCCACGGGAGCCACACTGACCGCGATGATCTCCATGTCCGGATTACTCTTGCAGCAGGAAGTCAGGATTTTCTGATAGAAGGACAGCATCCGGTCGATGTAAGCAGAACCCGGGCTGCCCACCAGACTGTTGATTCCCAGCATGATATAAACCCGGTCCGGCCGGTAGGCCAGCATTTTCCGGATCACAGATCCGTTATAGAAACGGACCGTGGACAGGCCCTTTTCCGCAAACACCCTGCGCCCTCCCCCAGTGATCACCTTATAAATTGAAAATCCGGTCATCACCGAATCCCCCGCATAGGCGATCCGCTCCGGTTTCTTCCGCACCTTCACCACTGCCACCCGGCTCTTCCGGCCCTGCCGCAGCGTTTTATCCGCACCGCGGGAAGTCCCCACCACATAGTAGCGGTATGACTTCCCCGCTTTCCCGGAGGAGTCGGTATAGGACAGCTTCTTCGTCACCCCGATCTCCTCCCAGTCCTCTTCCTCCGAAGGAGACCGGAAAATATGATAATGGGTCACCTCCGGCACCGGGTCATAGGAAAGCTTCACCGTTCCCTTCTCCGAAGCAGCCGCCTGCCGGAGAATCACCTTCCCCAGAGAAG